>CAYYFT010000061.1:4513-7390 GCA_964471015.1 uncultured Pirellulales bacterium
TCGCCGAGCCAAGAACGACCCACCGCAGCCAATGGGCACGCAACTTCGCACGTGCCATAAAGTAGATAATAGCAACCGCAATCGCACCAAGTATGTACATCTTAGCGGTTTCGGCCAGCACTCTTGCGTACTTTGAACCAAACCCCGCGAATATACTGTAGTACTTTGTTGCCAGCAGCAGCGTCACAAGGGAAAGCACTGCCGCAATAGTCGCGGCCATTAGGACCCATCTTCTGTCGGCAAAGCCAGCCAAGGTAAGTCCCTGCATTCCTGCGCCTATAAGTACCGAGCAGCACAAGACGGGAATCGCCAGCCACATAATCGGGCTGATATTAAGAAAGGAATCACAAAAGGCCAACATAGCGCCGAGGCAGAAGATTATCATTATGCCGAACCGCCGAGCCGCCAAGAGCATCGAAAAACCCATAACAAAAGCTGCTATTGGGATATGATAAAAACCAACTACAGTTATGCCTTCGCTTACCGTAACCAGGGGAGCCAAAAGGCCGCTCAAATCGGCTAAACGCAACTTTACCTGCGTTGGAATTGCAAATAAACGGCAGTAAGCCGATACTTGAAAAAACAGCAATATCACCAAAAACGGCAGAGCCGAAAGCGGCGCCCTCAGCCACCGCCACTTGGCCTTGGGCCCAAACGCAGCCGGGCAAAACAACCATGGTATACCTGCTGCCAGCAAACCAGCCGCAGGATGGAATTTAGCCAGCCCGAGTAGAAATGGCCCAAAGCCATAGACGGCTCCCGCAAAAAAAGAGCCACCAAATCCAATTACCCACCGCCGACTTAGCACAAAACATCCCAAAGAGGCCAAACAAACGTTTACAATGATAAGGTATTGTAGTCTGTTGAAGTTATTGAAATACGGCTGATACAAATAGACAGCGAAACCGGCATATATCACCGTCGCAGCAACGAACTCACCTGTGCTCTTACTCATTGAATTCTCTATTTGAGGGTTCCTAAACGCCACTTATTGCGTTTAGGGTCTCTGAGAACTAATTAAAGTGCAACCTTTGTTTCTGTTGCCTTCTTAATGGACGGTTTCTTTATATCCACTACATCTATTGTTGGTTTTGGAAACGCTGATTCCGGATATTCACCCGTCCAGCAGGACAAACAGAGCTTCTCCTTTGGCCGACCGATAGCCTTAACCATATCATCCACAGTCTGATATCTAAGTGTTGTGACATCCAAATCCTTAGCAATCCATTCCACCATTTTTTTGTATTTTTCAGATTTATGGTCTACATATTCTGAGACATCCTCTAGGTCATGACCTTCTATACTGCGAATGGCTTTACGGGCGGCAAGCTCATGAATGGAGCGCGTGGAAAGATTGAACCTGCACGGAAACATCAGAGGCGGACAAGCAGGCCTTATATGTATCTGTTTGGCGCCGCAATCCCAGAGTTTTTTTATAGTGAAGTTCTTAAGCTGGGTCCCCCTGACGATAGAATCCTCACACACAACAATGCTGTTACCCTCAATTACCTCTTTAATTGGGATAAGTTTCATCTTTGCGATGAGGTCGCGCCTCTGCTGTGAAGGTGGCGTATAGCTTCTGCCGTATCCGGGCGTATATTTGACAAGAGGTCGTCTGAATGGTTTGCCCGATTCCATCGCATATCCTAATCCGTGAGCACACCCGGAGTCAGGAACCCCTGAGACCACGTCAACCTCGATATCCTTATCGCGTTTTGCAAGGCATCGGCCGCACCTTTCCCTGACCGTCTCTACATTTATCCCCTCATAGCTTGATGCAGGAAAACCGGCATATATCCAGAAAAACGCACATATCTGATTGGTATCCCCGCCGGGTCTTCTTTGCACTATGCCGTCCTCGCTTATGAGGATTATCTCTGCCGGCTCAATGTTTTTTACAACCTCGAAATCTGTATTCGGAAAAGCGCTTGTCTCAGCGGTTACCGCCCAGGCATCTTCTCGCTTGCCGATAACAAGGGGAGTATAGCCCAATCTGTCCCTCGCTGCGTATACCCCATCTTTATGTAGCACCAGGAGCGAGCAGGAACCATCTATAACGTCAAACACCTTCTCGATGCCATCTACCAAACTTTCCCCTTGATTGATTATCTTTGCTATCAGCTCCGGTGTATTAACTGCTCTTTTGCTTACCTCACTGAAAGATACTCCTTTGCTTAACAGCTCTTCTGCTAACTGTTCGGCGTTTTCGACAAATCCGCTGGTTACGACACAAAACGGCCCAAATCTCGATTTTAGATAGATTGGTTGTTCATCATAATCACTGATAACCCCAACCCCTTTGTTGCCGTTCATATATTTCAAATCATCATAGAATTTTGCCTTAAACTGGCTCTGTTCCAGGTTATGTATTTGGCGGGTGAAATCTTCCCCAAGCACCGCCATACCGCCGTATTCCGTTCCCAGATGCGAATGATAATCAGTACCATAGAAAAGCGTTTCCACACAATTTTTCTTCGAGACCACTCCGAAAATGCCGCTCATCCTTTATCTCCTTATCCCCCTTTGCTATTTAAGTATTACATTTCCAGTGCCGGTTGTTATTCTTCCTATCTTATAGACCTTTTCACCGTACCTTGTTAATTTCGTTTTTATCGAATTGGCAAAATCCTCAGCCACTATCATCACGAATCCAATCCCCATATTAAAGACTTTGAACATCTCATCCTCTTCAACAGGCCCTGCCTTTTGCAAAAATGTAAATATCTTATGCCTCGGCCAGCTCGATTTTTTAATAACTGCATTGCAGTCTTTCGGTAATACTCGCGGAATATTTCCCACCAGACCTCCGCCGGTAATGTGCGCCATCCCGTGTACGACTTTTTTGACCTTGTACTGCGATAGCAGTTTCACTATCGG
>CAYYFT010000061.1:7490-8930 GCA_964471015.1 uncultured Pirellulales bacterium
TCGAGAAAAAATAATGGCTCAGCACCTTGCACCAGCATATCATTGACGCTCATCGCCACCAAATCAATCCCCACGGTATCGAACCTTTTTATCTCACTGGCCAGTTGAACCTTGCTGCCCACTCCATCGGTGCAGGCCACGAGGACAGGGTTTTTATAATTTCTCTTGAAAAGTCTCTCGTCGTAGTCGAGCCGAAACATCCCTGCAAAGGCCCTTTTGGAACCCATTACCCGTGGGCCGAAGGTGCTCGAAACGTACTCATGGATTTTCTCGACCATCTCCTCGTTAGCATCGATGCTTACGCCGGATTGTTCATAGCTGATGTATTTACTCATCTGTCTGGGGCCAATCATCAAACATATGCATTTGATAATGCTCCAAAGCGAATTTGTTCACCGCAGTATCTACCGGTATCGGGTATTTGCCGCTCCAGCAAGCGGTGCAGTAGTTCTCTGCCGGCAAAGTCACACAAGACAGCAGCCCTTCCAGTGACATATAACCGATACTGTCCACTTCGAGAAATTCTTTAATTTGTTTCAGGTCGCGATTGTTTGCCAGCAGCTCTTTTCTGGTTGGAAAGTCCACGCCGTAAAAACAGGGGTGTCTGATTGGCGGACAACTAACTCGCATATGGATTTGCTTTGCACCTGCTTGGCGCAACGTTCTAATCTTACCTCTTGTGGTTGTGCCGCGAACTATCGAATCATCTACCACTACAATGTTTTTCCCAGCGACAGTTTCTTTTACCACTGCCAGCTTAAGCTTGACCTGCAACTCACGCATTTTCTGCTCAGGCGAGATAAATGTCCTGCCTACATAGTGACTTCTAACAAGTCCCATATCGAAAGGTATCTTGCTTTGCTCCGAGTATCCTATTGCCGCTGATGTCCCCGAATCCGGCACAGGTATTACAACATCCGCATCGGCAGGGTGTTCTATTGCCAGTCGTCTTCCGAGTTTTTTTCTAAACTCATGCACATTTTCACCAAAAATAGTGCTGTTTTGTTTGGCGAAATAAATATGCTCGAAGATACAGTGAGCCGGTGTGACAGTGCCCGGCTTGACGAAAAATCTGCCTGATAGGCCTCTTTTATCCAATCGAACAATTTCGCCTGGGGCGACCTCACGAAGAAACTTCGCTCCGACCATATCGAAAGCGCAGCTCTCGCTGGCGACAACATAGCTGCCATTCTTTGTTTGACCGATGCACAAAGGCCTAATACCATAAGGGTCTCTGGCCGCTTCAATCCGGTCAGCGTACAAAAACAGCAGACAATATGCCCCCTGCAGATGATTTAACACATGAGCCAAGGAATCGGGTTTGCTAATGTGGGTCGGCTTAGCGAGTAAATGGATAATTATTTCAGTATCGGAAGTAGACTTGAAAATACTGCCGTATGCTTCATATTCATCCCGCAATAGTGCCGCATTTATAAGATT
>CAYYFT010000062.1:0-8648 GCA_964471015.1 uncultured Pirellulales bacterium
CAGCCGGCAGCTTTTCAATGGCCACTGCGAATTGTTTTCTTGTGGCGGCATAATCACGGGCAACGCGGAAAGCGGCTTCGGCAATACCAACCGATTGAGCTGCAATGCCTATACGTGCTCCGTTCATCAGGCTCATAACGTATGTTACAAGGCCGCGTTGGCGTTCGCCGATTAGCTCGCACGGCGTATTGTCGAAGAATATCTCGCAGGTTGGCGAACCGTGGATGCCGAGTTTGTCCTCCAGCCGACGAATGTGGACAGTTGGACCTCTGTCGCAGACAAAGAGACTTAGGCCAAGGCCTCCGCTTCTGTCCGGCTCGCTGCGGGCCAATACCAGCAGCACATCGCCGCAGCCGTTGGTTATGAAACGTTTTACGCCGTGCAAGAACCAGTTGCCACTATTGTCCGTGAATGCGCGCAACTTGACCGCCTGCAAATCCGAACCGGCGTCCGGCTCAGTCAATACCATAGCGCCAGTGACCTTGCCCGCAGCAAAGTCGGGTAAATACTGCTGCTTAATTTCTTCTGAGGCAAAAGCATTAATTGTTTCGGCTATTCCCTGCAGGCCGAAGATATTCATTAGTGCGGCATCGGCGCGCGAGACAATCTCGATAGCCATCGAATAAATAAGATTTGGAAAATTCAGGCCGCCGAACCTGTGCGGTAGCGTAAAGCCCATCACATCGGCTTTGGCAAGTTTCTCAAGAGACTCGCGTATCCCTTTTGCGTATGTGACTGTTCCATCTTCGTTAAGGGTATTGCCTTCGCGGTCAACATCTTCGGCACGCGGAGCGATAAAATCACCGCTTAACTGGCCAAGCGAATCGAGAACCAGGTCATAATTTTGTATCGCCTCATCGGCATCAGCAGGAGCATAGTCAAACTCGCTTGCAAACTTGAAACCTTTTTCGCAAATCGTCGCCAGCTTGCCCAGGTCTATATATTTAAACAAAAATTGTATATCGTTGTTGTCTTTATAGAAATTGGCCATAGCATATCCGGCTTTTAAGCTTTTACTGTTTTTTCTTCTTTGATGCTTTTTTCTTTAACTGCCTTTATCATTTTGGGCACAACAACGTTTAGGTCTCCGACTATCTTGTAATGCGCAATCTGGAAAATCGGGGCATCGGGGTCGTTGTTGACGGCGATAATCTTCTGGCTTTGGGACATTCCGGCCTGATGTTGAATTGCTCCGCTGACTCCAACTGCCAGATACAAACTTGGCCGAACGGTTGTGCCGGTTTGGCCGACCTGATGGTCGCTGTCAATGAAGCCCAGGTCAACGGCCGCTCTGGTGGCCGCCGGCGCTGCACCGAGGCAGTTTGCCAAATCCCAGATGAGTTTGAAATTATCCTTGCTGCCCACGCCTGCTCCGCCGGCAACGATTATCCTTGCTGCCTTGAGGTTAACCTTCTTCGGTCGTTTGTGTTCTTCGAGAATCTCAAGCGGTAGGTCTTGTTGTGAAATTTGCACCTTCTCCTCGATAACTTCGCCCTTTCGGCTGACATCCGGCTCCGGCGGCGGCATCACGCCTTCGCGGACGGTAGCCATTTGGGGCCAGCGGTCGTAATTTATGATGGTGGCGATTATATTTCCGCCGAAGGCAGGGCGAATCTGAAACAGCAGATTCTTGTGGAACTGCTCGTCTTTGGTGGTCTGATGGTCGCCGATTTGCAGGTCTGTGCAGTCTGCGGTAAGTCCAGCCTTTGCGGCGCTTGCAATCCGTGGAGCCAAATCCCGCCCCGCGGCAGTAGCTCCGTAAAGCACAATCTGCGGCTTATACTTATGAATCAAATCGAAAATTACTTTTGCGTAACTGTTCGTTTGATAAGTGCCGAGCAGCGGATGCTCAGCCAGATAAACCTTGTCGGCGCCGTAATGTATTAACTTTGTCGCAATGTCTTTGGCCCCATCGCCTAAAACGGCAGCAGCCAGTTTTACACCGAGTGTATCAGCCAAACGCCGGGCCTTACTCATCAGCTCAATCGGCGTATCTTCCAGGTGCCCGTTATGCTGCTCAGCAAAAACCCACACCTCACCTTTTCTATTTACATCTATCATAATTGGTATCTTGTATTTTGCTGTTGGTATATCGATTTAAGCTATTATTTTGTCTTCAATCAGCTCGTGTATCATATCTGAAACGTCCTGGTCATTCGGCTCGATATTTTTGCTTTCTTTTGCGGCAAGGACAACGCTCTGGATGCGGCGGACTTTTGTTGGTGAGCCGGTTCGGCCGCACCACTTCAAATCGGCTTCGATATAATCCAAATCCCATTGCTTAATCAATAATCCCTTCTCACTCAATTCGCTGCATTTTTTCTCAACCAGCTTTTTGATTTTTGCTTCACTGTCTTCTGTCTTCTGACTTCTGACTTCTTGTTCCACCTCGACAGGTGTGTGGGCATTTTTATATTTCATCATTTTTTTCGCAGCGGCAACTCTCGGCTCATTTGCGTCACCGGTAACGGTCAAAAGAGCGGGCAATTTTGTCCTGACCTGTTGCCAGCCGGCCCCGATATTGCGACGAGCCGTTATAGATTTGCCATTAAGTTCGATAAGCTCTTCGACATAGGTAATTTGTGGAATACCCAGTTTTTCCGCCAATTGTGGGCCGACCTGTGCGGTATCGCCATCTATTGCCTGCCTGCCGCAAAGAACGATGTCGAAATCGGCCTTTTTGACGGCACAGCTCAGGATATAGCTGGTCGCTAATGTATCGCTTGCGGCACATCGCTGGTCGGTGATGAGAATTGCATCATCTGCCCCGCGGAAAAGTGAATCGCGAAGAATCGCGCTTGCCGCCGGCAGGCCCATAGTGATAACTGTTACTTTGCCGCCGAATTTATCCTTAATCTGCAGGGCCAGTTCGAGTGCGTTGAGGTCTTCCGGATTGAAAATGGCTGGCAGGGCAGAGCGATTAACAGTGCCGTCATCGTTCATTGCCTCGCCTGTAATCCGTTTGGTATCCGGAACTTGCTTTATAAGGATAACACAATTATAAGCCACTTATTGGTTCCTTGAAAGTTACTGTTTCGATAATGCCAACTTTTAGAGAGACAACAGTTTAGCGGGATTTGACGCCAAGTCAACCCTAAATCGTCAAGATGGCTTACGCCAGTCCGGTCGGCCCGGGGTGCGAGAGAACTTGTGGAAAAACCGCTAAACCCGGAAACTATAAAAGTCGATTTTAGGCAGATGAGGTTCGTACTTTTGTAGTCAAATATCGCAAATTTTCTTTGACAATGGTCCTATATAAAACATAATCAGCGTTTTTGGGTATATATTATTGTTGCTGGGATAAAAGCCCTGGGATTGGCTGAGAGGATTGATGGCAACAAACGAAACAAATTACGATACATTATTCGGCAAAATGGCAGTAGAGCAGGGCCTGTGCACAGACGGAGAGCTGCGTCGCTCGCTTGAGGAACTGGAATCCCGCCGTAAAGTCAATCCTATAATGCTCAGAGACCTTATGATGGACCTGGGCTATATCACACAGAGTCAGGCCGAAAGGTTAAAGACGAGCATTAAAGAAAGCAAGGCAGCCGCACACCAGATTCCGGGCTATAGAATATTAGGCAAACTTGGCGCCGGTGCAATGGCGGTTGTTTACAAGGCCAAGCAATTGAGCCTGAACCGGACGGTTGCGATAAAGGTTCTGCCCAAACGCTTTACCGAAAATCCGGAATATGTGGAACGGTTTTACAAAGAAGGCCAGGCCGCGGGAAAGCTCAATCACAACAATATCGTCCAGGCCTTTGACGTCGGTGAGGCAGGGGGGTACCACTATTTTGTAATGGAATACGTTGAAGGCAAGACTTTGTACGATGATTTGGCAACCGGTAAGATTTTTAAAGAAGACGAAGCACTGGATATAACCATTCAGGTTGCTCATGCGCTTAATCACGCCCATGCCTGCGGCCTTATTCACCGTGATGTCAAACCCAAGAATATAATGATAAATACTGCCGGCGTAGTTAAACTCGCCGATATGGGTTTGGCGCGTGAGACGACAGACATAGAAGCAGCGCAAACCGAGGCAGGCAAAGCTTACGGGACACCGTATTATATCGCGCCTGAACAAATTCGAGGCAAAATCGACATTGACGGCAGGGCCGACATTTATGGCCTGGGCTCGACCCTTTATCATATGGTAACCGGCCGGGTGCCGTTTATGGCAGACGACCCTGCGGACGTGATGAGAAAGCACCTGAAGGAAGAACTGATTCCGCCCGACCATATAAACACCGCGCTTAGCGCAGGGATATCCGAAGTGATTGAGGTTATGATGGCCAAGCACAAAGAGGACCGCTACAACAACGTCGAGGAACTGCTCATAGATTTACAGGCTGTTCGCGATGGCCAGCCTCCGGTGCGAGCGCACAAAAGATTCGATGTCTCTGTGCTTGAGCAGCTGGAAAATGGAAATGCCATTGAAGCCGGGGAAGAACTTTACCAGGAAGATACTATCGCACATTACCGGATTGCAGCATTGGTCCTGGGGGCGGTGGTGGCGATATTGCTTTTGGTTATCGTTTTCCTTTTGGTATATTAGCCGTATGAATCTTGATTCGTGAATCGAACCACGAATCACAAGCAACGAGATACGAGTTTATGCCCAGAGGCGGTGCACATTTTTCTTCTGAGGAGTTGGCCCAGGTCCTCAGTCACTACGACATTGGCGTAATCCATCAGGCAAAGCCGCTTTCAGCCGGCAGCAGGCGTGCGCCGAAAATAGTGATTATATCCGAACAGGGCAAATTCCTGCTGAAACGCCGTCCCAAAGGCAAAGATGACCTCTACCACGTTGCTTTTGCCCACGCAATCCAGACTCACCTGGCGGAAAAGGATTTTCCCGTTACCTCTCTCGCGGCTACCTGCGACGAGAACAGCACAATCCTGCAACTGGATAATCACATTTACGAACTCTTCGAGTTTGTTACCGGCTCTCGCTATGACGGCACAATTGAAGCTACCACCGACACAGGCCGGCAATTGGCGAACTTTCACCGGTATTTAGCTGATTTCGCCGAGCAGTGGAAGCCGCCAAAAGGCAGTTTCCATGATTCTACAATCGTTCGCAGGCATTTGAGAACAACCGGAGCAGAAAAGGCGGCCCGGCCGAATAAAAAGTTACAAAGAATTGCTTCAACGTTGATGACCCTTTATAACGCCTCCAGCGTTTGCGTAAGCGAGCTTGGATTCGACTCCTGGCCTGAGCAAATCGTCCACGGCGACTGGCACCCGGGTAATATGCTCTTTTCCGACAGTAAACTAACTGCGGTCCTTGACTTCGATTCGGTGAAGATTGCATCGAGAGTTACGGACCTGGCCAATGGAATGCTGCAATTTTCGATTGTGGGCAATCGTCCTAATCCTGCCGATTGGCCTGATTATCTCGACCAGGCAAAACTCGTCCAGTTCTTGAATGGTTATCGCGAAGTAATTGAGCTTAGTGAAAACGAACTGAATTCCCTGCTCGATTTGATGATTGAGACGATAATAGCCGAGGCGATCCTGCCGGTGGCCGCGACCGGCTTTTTCGGCAATCTCTCAGGCCTGGATTTCCTGAAGATGATTCAGCGCAAAGCCGAATGGCTTGACAAAAACCGCAAAAAGCTAACCCAGGCAATTGGTTCATAAACTTGCGAAAGCACACCTTTTGAAATTGGGTTTGATTGGGTTTGTTTTGAATAGTTCATAGTTCGTTGTTCGTTGTTATTAGCCATTGTCTTTACCAAGTTTACAACAATTTGGACATTTCGGAAATTGGGTTTGTTTTGCATAATCGTTCAATGTTGATTGAACGAAGTTCATTGTTAATAGTTCGTGGTTCATTGAGGGAGTTCGTTGTTATTTGTTGGTGGTTCATTGTAAATTGTTCATAGTTCATTGTTAGTAGTTAATCGGTTAAATGGTTAATTAGTTATTGACTGGGCCGGCTGGCCTGAAGACCTTGCCTTACGGGGCGGTTGAGCGTTTGCCTACTGGCAAACTGAGGGGCAGGCAAAACATACGGTTCACCCTGCACTACGAGAGTACAGGGTTGGTATTTTAACATATTTTCAAAGAAAAGTCAATGAAAATTAGCTCGATGCTCGATACTGGGTGCGTTTGGAAAGTTGAAAGTTAAAGCTGAAAGTGCAAAACCAAAGCTAAAAAGTTAAAAATTACGAACAGGAAAATAGGGCGGGCAGTGGTCTATTCCTTTTGACTAATCGAAAGGACTATAAGCTTTTTAATGCAGAAAGTATATTAGTATATGCATATATACTAATATAGTATTTCAGCAAGTGTGGAGTGAGTTGCGAGGCTGGCGGCAAAAATTGGCGGTGGATTTGGGTAAAAAATTTTTGTGTTGACGGGGGGTGAAAAGTGGTTTAGGATATGGGTCCCCTGTTCCTGGCCAAGAGAGCATCGCTCGGGGATCTTCGCTCACAGGGTAAACTGCGCCCCACAGGAAAGGGGCAAGCTACGAGGGTAAAATTGGTCGAACAACAAGCGATAGTATTTAGTCGTTAGTATTTCGTATTTAGTGGGCCGGAATTATGGTTTTGGCTGTTGGAAAAGGCGATTTTGTCTGGGAAAATAGGTGGGTGTTCTTTAGTTTTTTGTAGTTTATGACCTCTTAGGCACAAATTATTTGATTTCTTCTTGTGCCAAAATAACCGTTCCATTTCTGCCGGAATACATTCTCTTGTTGTCGGAGTTGAACTCATACTTCACATCTAAAGATAATGACTCTATTGATAATATCTTATAGCGTCTGCACTTATAAATGTTTTTGGTACCTTCTCTACCAGCGACATACGTTTCGTAAGAGATGATAAAATGGTGGGTATCGTGGATGACTTTGAAGTCTTTAGAAGGGGAGAAGTAAAAACTTCGTTGGCTTGTTCCAATATTTCTTAGATTATAGGTCTTGCACTCTAAATAGTATGGCTTATTGTTATAATAGAAGATTATATCCGGATACCCCATCGTCTTCTTTCTTCCGGTTGGGCCTGCGGGGATATCGGCATTTAGATGCGAATTATTTAGGGCGTCCCGCACGTATGGTTCTATATCGTTTCCTACCTCATTTGCTCTTGGCCTAATTATTCCCCCCTTGTTGATCTCCTTGCCTGCGTTTGATGCGACGTTCTTCAAAATCTCCAAGAGCTTTTTATCTGTAGGGTCGTTAAAATCGAATGGAATTACTTTTTTACCCGTTAGGGATTCGATAACCAAATTGAACGGAATGTCCTTCAGAGGAGTAAGCATTTGTTTGATTACATCCTCTAATCTGGAGACGTAGTTTTCGTTCTTCATATTTATCCTGCGATTTTTTTCGATAAAAGTATTATTCCCGAATCTGTATTAACAATCTGTCCCATATCTAAGCCAGAACTATTTAGAACTCGATTAGCTATATTCTCATCTTCGCTAAAAATAAACCCATATCCCATTTTTATCCAAAAACTCAAGGCCTCTTTTGATGGCGTTGCAGGAACAATTATAGATTTAAGATTTTTCCTTAGTACTAAGCTCTCAAGTTCTTTAACTAATCTTGTTCCGATACCGTGTTTTTTGGGAGATACATACATTTGGAATACTGAAATGGACTCCTCATCTATTTCGAAATCTATTTCGCCAAATATGTTTTTTTCTGTTATCTTAAATTTCACTTCTTTAACTTAATTTTTGAAAAATAAGGATGTTTTCTTTTTTCATAATGTTATATAAGCCAAAAATTATTTTATTTATGTCCTTGACCAATTTGCAACCGAGGTTTTCCATACAGTCAATTGTAAACTGCACTGTCTGGACCTCACGGCCTTGATAAGTCGCATTACCAATTACGATGACCGCGTATTTGTCAGGTTTGAGGACTCTATACATCTCGTTGTATGATTTTCGTATATCTTCATTGTAAAGCTCGACTCTAGTTTTGCCATTTCCTCTAACCCCGATGAAATCGTCTCTCATTTCTTTGACATCGTACCCTAAATCTTTGAGGGAGTGTAAATCGTTCTGGACGTAGTCAAGAGCGATTGAGTATGGCGGGGATGTAATTATTCCATCGATAGAATTATTTGGTAGGTTTATATTTCGTGAATCTCCTGTGTGAAAGTTTACATTTCCAAGTTGTAATTTAAGTTTGTTTTTGATCGTGATAAAATCCTCTACAGAAGCGATCATTAGGTCCAAATTCTTAATAAATGAATCTACAAAATTCTTTCTTCGTCTGGATCGATCGCTGACAGCTAGAAGCCTTGCCAGCTTATAAAAAGTTCTGGCTTTTTCGCTTGGAGTTATTTGTTGTAGCATTTTATAATAGTCCATCTGACGAGCAAATAAATTCGCTTCTAAGTTAGAGATGATTGGGTCTTTCAATTCTTTTATTTCATCTATTACATATATGGATTCCGTCTTGACTGTTCCCTGAATAATGCAAAGGGGTGAAATATCTATTCCTATAAAGTTTATCCCTAATAGTTGGGCTTCAAGTGCGGTAGTTCCGCTTCCTGAAAATGGGTCGAGAACAGTGTTTCCTTCCTTCAATCCAATTATATTTAATAGCGCTCGTATCATCTGAGGATGAAATTTACCTTTGTACGGATATATCCAATGAGTTAAATACTGGTTTACAGAACGAGTGCGGT
>CAYYFT010000063.1:0-8511 GCA_964471015.1 uncultured Pirellulales bacterium
CTGTCGAGCCGTTCTTTTATTTTGTCTGTAATTTGGCCGTATATCTGCTCAGCCCGTTCATAGCATAATTTAGTGAGGAACTTTTCGGCGGTCGTGCCGTCTGGAGGCTTGAAGCAGGGGGCATGGCGGGTTTTCAAATCAAGCTCCACGTTACAACGCTCGGCAATGGCCAGGGTATTGTCGCAGGCCTCAGGGGCCAGTTCGGCAAAATTTGACCGCATTTGTTCAGCATCTTTTAAGAAAACATCTTTTGGATAAATCATTCTGTTGGGGTCATCAGCGTTTTTGCCGGTGCTTATACAGCACAAACAATTGTGCGCCTCCCAGTCGTCTTCCTGTAAAAAATGCACATCGTTGGTGGCGACCAGCGGCAGAGCCGTTTTTTTTGCAAGATTTATCAGTGCCTCACAGATGCTTGGGTCGTCATTTTCGTGACTTTGGATTTCGATGAAAAATCTATCGGGGCCGAATATCTTCATATAGCTTTCGGCGGCGGCCACAGCCGCCTTTTCATCGCCCCTGGCCAGCAGCGTTGCAAGCTCGCCTTTGAGACAGGCTGATGTGGCGATTAGACCGGCGTTTAGCTCGGCGAGGATTTCCTTGTCGATTCTGGGACGGTAGTAAAATCCTTCGGTAAAGCCGATGCTTGCCAGTTTCAAAAGATTTTGATAGCCGGTGTTGTTTTCCGCCAAAAGTATTAGGTGATATGCGGCATCGGTGATGCTGCTTTTTGTCCTGTCGAACCTGCTGCGCGGGGCGAGATATGCTTCAATGCCAAGGATTGGTTTGATGTGCGAGGCCAGGGCTTTTGTATAGAATTCGACGGCACCGAACATATTACCGTGGTCGGTAACGGCTACGGCATCCATTTTCAGTTGTTTGCAGTGCTTGAGCAGTTCGTCGAGAGATATTGCGCCATCGAGAAGCGAATATTGGCTGTGTAGATGAAGATGCGTAAATCCTTTACTTTTCATAGGTTAAGCAGTTCCTTAAGAGTAAGATTGCATACTTATGATAGAGGCGTGGCTTAACGATGTCAAGGGTGTAGATTTTGGGGTGGCCTACGAAAAGGGCGGTGGTAATGTGAAAGTGCCGAGCGGTTAAAAAATCCGTTATCGACGATGATTTTTCAATTGACATTTGGTACGTCATTAGTTATATTTCCAAGCTTAATTTTATAGCGAGTGTATCGTGCGGCTGAAACTATATGATTCCTTGGCGTGAAGCGCGTGGCTTATTGGCCTGGGAATTATTAACCATATCTGCAGGAGAAAACAGAAATGTCAGCGAAAAAACAGGGAATGTGCATTGTGTTTTTGGCGATGCTAACAACAGCACTTTTAGCTTCGGCTGGCTTTGCGGCGGAGGGTTCCGAGCCCGAGACTGTTAAAGTTAAAGTGGAAGGCTTTGTCAGTGTCCTCAGAGACGCCAACGACGTGGTCATATCAGTGCAGTTGGTCACGGACGAGGAAACCTACGATGTTGTGCTTGATGCGAAGGGTTTAGAGCTTGGGGAGGAGATGGAAGGCGAAGACGTTGAAGTCGAGGGCGTAATTTCCAAAGAAGACGACTATATGCTGCTGAAAGTTCTGACGTTCAAGGCCATTGAAGAAGAAATGTAGCCCCGGAATAGTTTAGCGGAACAAGATATCAGCGGCGGGTTTATCTTGGCTTTTACGTTGCTGGCAGGCCTTTAACTTGCCGCTCTTTTCCATGAGCTTCTTTGAGTAGCCCTTAAGCCGGAAATAATAGTAACTATCAGCATAAGTGCGAACGTTATGGTAGTGAACCAGTATCCCCAGGTGACGGTCTGGATGTGGGCCATCTTTATTACCACCGTTCCGATGGTGAAGGACTGCAAAAACATCTTGATTTTTCCGGAGACTGTGGCGGCGAAATTGACACCTCGAGCTTCGGCAGTATGACGCAGCGCGGTGACGTAAACTTCTCTTAAAATGATGATGCCAGCCACCGACCAATGGATTATAGTCATTGTAGTCGGCTTGAAATCAAAAAGTTTCGGCTCGCCGATTATCGCAAAACAAACGAATGCACCACATACGAGAACTTTATCGACCAAAGGGTCAAGCATTCGGCCGAATTTGCTGGCAACACCTAATTTTCTTGCGATGGGACCATCTATTACATCGGTAAGACCGGCAATGACAAAGATGATAAAGGCAATGTCAAGAAAACCCGGAAAGGGCAGCTCGCCCTCAGCATAGAACCGTGGCGAGAGCAGAAGCATAAGCAGAAAAACGACAGTTAAAATAAGTCGCCCGAAAGTCAGAATATTAGGAATCTGCTTAACCATACCAACAAGTTTACTTCCGTTTCCGGTACAATACAATGTTAAATTTGCTCAACCCCGTTAGAAGTCAGCGTCTTAGGCCGGAAATTTTCGTTACTCTTATGAGACTTACTTCTAACGGGGTCAACGACCAAATCGTAGTCTTTTGTGTCAGTGACCTTTGTATTGATAAATTGGCCGGGCTTCGCTGAACAGCTCTTTATGATACAGAAACTGTCGATATCGGGCGCTTGGCCGTAGAAGCGTCCCCTTGCGGTGCTTTTTGTTTCAAGGGAATCGACCAAGCAGGTAAGTTTGCGGCCGATTTGATTTTTGTTCTTGGCAAAGGCGATTTTCTGCTGGGTCAGCATCAGCTCTTCGAGACGCTGTTGTTTTATCTTATCCGGGACCTGGCCGGGCATCTCTGCAGCGGCCGTGCCGGATTCGGGATAATACTTAAAAGCACCGAGCGCATCGAATTTAACCGATTTGACGAAGTCCAGCAGCTCGTTAAATTGCCGGTCGGTTTCACCGGGAAAGCCAACAATCAGGGTGGTTCGCAGTGCAGCATCGGCCAGATTTGTCCGCAGGTTTTCGATAAGAGAGCAGATGCGTTCTTTGGTCTCAGGCCGGCGCATATCCTGTAAGATTTTGTCATTTATGTGCTGGATGGGGATATCGAAATAGTGAACGATTTTTTTACTTTCCACGATGGTTTTGATTAGCCGGTCTGTAATCCCTGTCGGGTATAGATACATCAATCTAATCCACGCCAGTTCGGGGATTTTTTCAAGCTCTTTTACCAGCTCGCTTAGGCCGTTTTTTATTTTCAAATCACGACCGTAGCTGGTGGTATCCTGTGCTATGATGTTTAATTCGACCACACCTGCGGAAACCAATTCGGCTGCTTCGGCGAGGATAAGTTTTCTGGGTTTGCTTCTAAACGGGCCTCTTATTGCTGGTATTGTGCAAAAAGAGCAGCGGTGATTGCAGCCCTCGCTAATTCGCAAGTACGCCCAATGGCGCGGAGTAATGAGTAATCTGGTTCTGTCGTCACTGACTGTATGCGGCGATTGAGACAGAAAAGAAGCGGGTTGTTTGGAGCGAATAGTTTTTTTGATTATCCGGGCTATTGCGTCTCGCTGGCCGAGGCCGACTACGGCGTCGATGCCTTTTGCCTGATTGAATAGCTCCGTGCCTGACCTTTCCGAGAGACAGCCTGCGACAATCACTTTCTTTACGGTGCCGTTGTGTTTGCAATCTATAGCGTGTTTTATTGCTTCGAGCGCTTCGGCCTTGGCAGGTTCGATAAAGCCGCAGGTATTGATGACGATAACATCGGCCCGCCATACATCTGGCGGGTCAGGCTGGGCGGTTATTATGAATCCTGCTTCGGCGATTTCGGCTAACATCCTTTCGCTGTCAACTATATTTTTAGGACAGCCCAGGGCTATAAAGCCGACAGTCTCTCGACTTCGCTCGGGACGGTGAGCCTGTCGAACCATTGTAGGTTTTTGGTGTTTTTTCTTTCTCATAGCTGGTTAAAGGTAGCAAAGAAACGCAATTTGGTCTAATGTTTTAATTTTACCCAGCCCCTGCTACAGGGGCTGGGTAAACAGGACACAAAGACACCCGCCCGCCACACGTCTGGCGAGCTTCAGAGAATATACTTGCAGATAAAGAAAGTGGATGTATACTGGGGACTGCCAAAGAGTGTAGATTGCCTAAAGTTCAGTAAGCTCAGGATTCTTATAACTTTAGCTCACTTTTATAGGCACTTTACATTTCGTTGTTAACATTTAATTTTTAGTTGAGGGACTGTATATGGATAATTTCGATATCGATAAAAATCCTCCCAGTAAAGACCTCAATGAGCCAATTCCTTTTGATGATAGTGATACGAGTGGTGCAAGTGTTTCACATTCGCCGTTGGATTTGGGCGGTGGTGGCGATCCTGTCCCTGCTGCAGGGGTGGGGTCAAAGATTGAGATGCCGGCTCAGCCGAGAGAAGCGACTGCAAAAAAGCCGGCTGAAAAAGTAGCTTCCGCCGAAAGAATCACAGGAGTTAAGACCTTCTTTACGAAACTGCATCCCGGCGCTATGGAGTTTCTTGATGAGCAGATCACCAACTGGCTAAAGAACAATCCGGATGTAGCTATAAAGCGAACCAATACGGTTACAGGTCAGGTCCAGGCCAAAAAAACTGAGCCTAATATTGTAATTACGGTTTGGTATTGAAGTTTGCCTTGAGGCAGCCAAGGGTCAGTCAGCAGGGGCAAAGGTGAATAGGGAAAATAACCCTTGGTAAATCGGGGCTGAATAAATTGCCTTGGTGGAGTAGCTTCGGGCCTTCTGCTGGTTGGGTATAAAGGTTGGTTGGGCCTTGTTAAATCAGTTCGTCGATTGCGGCAACAAGTTCTTTTTTACTGGTTAAGCCACGCCATTGTTTTTGGACCTGTCTATCCTTGAATAAGAAAATAGTTGGTACAGCCGTTATGCCAAATTCTATGGCGCTATCACTATTTTCAATGGCGTTGATCTTACAGATTCTGGCCTTACCTGCATATTCATTGGCGATTTCTTCGATAATAGGAGCAATCATTTTACAAGGCCCACAGTCGGGGGTCCAGAAATCAACCAGAACCGGCACATCGGAGTTGTGAATAACCTCATCAAAATCAGTATCAGTCAACTCAATTATGTTACCGGTCATTACTTTGTCCTCTCCGAAGTTGCCATTTTGCGAAAGATTGCAAGATGGGTCGTCTAATCTCTTCATCCCGCCCCCTTGCAAGAGGCAGGGCTTACCGACAAACAAAGACTATTTTAGTGATGAAGCTCATTTGTGTCAAATATTAATCCGCTTGTGGTGGATTAACTTTCCGTTTGCTGTTTATGGTTTTTGGCGGATTCTGTTTTTTCATATTCTGTAGCTGAGGCTCTCGACTGGCTTTCAGGCGGCAATTCAGCGATTGGAATAAGCGGCTGGTTACGCTGCTGAGCTTGGGCGGCCCGCTCATTATCGACTTCAGCAGAGGCGATGATTGCCTTTTGGACGGCCTGTTCAGCCGGCTCATCGGTCAACGACCGCAGATAAAGCTGCTCGGAAGACCTCGGCTGCTCGACCTGTACCAGTTTTCCACGGACAAGTTCAAGAAGTGCCAAAAACATTCCGATCATTGCCAGGCGGTTGGTCTTGGATTCGAAGATTCGTTCGAAAGCCATTGGGCCTTCCGTTTGCAGGCGGTGCAAAATCTCTATCTGATACAAGTCAATGGGCGTATCGTCCTTGATATGACTTATGTCAAAACTGGCGCCGGTAGCCTCTATAATTGAGCTAAAGGCTTCGAGCAGGTCCCAGACGCTCACTTGTTCGATGTCAATCTGCGGCTCGGCGTCGGGTGTTAGTTGCTCGACAATGGTGCCGGGCCGAGGGAAACGTTTGTTTGTCTCATCGGCTGCGGCGCCGAGTAGATTAGCGGCGTCTTTGAACTTTTTATATTCGAGCAGTTGCCGGATAAGTTCTGTTCGCGGGTCGGCCAAATCGTCGCCCTGCAGTTGCTCGGGCTCTGCTTTTGGCAGCAGCATTGCCGATTTTATCTGCATTAACGTTGAGGCCATTACCAAAAAATCGCCCGCTAAATCGATGTCAAGACTCTTCAGCATTTCGATGTAGTGGATGTACTGGTCGGTTATTTTGGCGATAGGGATGTCATAAATATCCACTTCTTCCCTGCGGACCAGATGCAGGAGCAAATCCAGAGGCCCTGCAAATATATCGAGATTTACGCGATAATCGGCCACGGTTACCTTCCCAACCCAACGGCTTTTCGTGCCTGTTCGAGGGTTTTGGCAGCTACGGCCTTTGCACGCTCGGCGCCGCTGGCAAGGACTTCTTTGACATAGTCGATGTTATTTTCGAGTTCGGTTCTTTTTTGTCGGAACGGCGCAAAATATTCTATCATCAGCTCGGCCAGGCGTTTTTTGGCTTCGCTGTAGCCCATACCGCCGCTGCGGTATCTGTTTTCCCACTCAGCTAACTCATCCGGCGAGGCAACTAATTTTAGAAGTGCGAAGACGTTGCATTTGTCGGGGTCTTTCGGCTCTTCGACCGGCGTGGAGTCGGTAACGATACTCATAATTTTTTTTCTGACTTCTTTTTCCGGCTCGAATATCCCGATGATATTTCCGTAACTTTTGCTCATCTTTCGGCCGTCGGTGCCCGGCACAACGGCTACCGATTCGATGATATATTCTTCCGGCAGGGTGAAGACTTTGCCGTATGCATTATTGAATCGAGTGGCAATATCGCGTGTAACCTCGATGTGTTGTTTCTGGTCGGCGCCTACCGGCACTAAGTCGGATTTGTAAATCAGGATATCCGCCGCCTGCAGAACCGGATATGCGAACAGGCCATGATTAGGACTTATGCCCTGAGCGACCTTTTCCTTGAAGCTGACACATCGCTGTAAAAGTCCCATTGGGGTTACGCAGGAGAGAAGCCATGCGAGTTCGATAACCTCGGGCACGTCGGATTGACACCAGAAGACGGTCTTTTCGGTATCCAGGCCCAGAGCAAGATAGTCCATTGTGGCACTGAGGGTATATTGCTTGAGCCTCTGCGGCTCTGGCGAGCTTGTAAGGGCGTGATAGTCGCAAATGAAGTAGAAGCAATCGTGCTCGGCCTGGAGCTTGAGGTGCTGGCGCATTGCGCCGAAGAAGTTACCTATGTGAAGCCTGCCGGACGGCTGTATGCCTGAAAGAACTCTCAAAATCGGGCTCCTGATATTAAAAGCACAAAATATTGTGGAAATTTTATGTGAAAATAACGCTATCGGAGGCGGATGTCAAGACTTTTGCACTGGCCGTATTTGCCACTGGGAGGCTGGAGGGCTCGGCGATTGTTTTATGCTTTGCGTTTTGTCAGCAAGGCAAGGCTGCCCAGGCCGAGCAGCAAAAGCAGCAACTGGTTAGGCTTCGTCCGCTTTTCGTTCAAGATCAGCTATATGCTTGTTCTGTCTTTCGATTATTTGGTAGAAGTTCCTTCGCTCAAAAAGAATGAAAGCCGAGCATAAAGCCACAACAGCAAAAGCCAAGTGGAAGAGATGTTTTGAAAAGTAGAAAATTACTCCCAAAATGATAGCTAATAGAATGCAAATTAAAGGTGCATATCTACCAAGCGAGTATTTACCTACCGAGTTCTTGCCAACATACAGCACCCATTTTTCTCCGACACTCTTTTTTGCAGTAACCATATTCTATATTCCTTTTTTTGAATCGTGCTTCTCAAGTGGAATTTGACATTCTTTAGTCATTCTAAGGCTTCTATTCTTCCTCGCAGGTATCGCTCACATATTGGTATAGACATTCATTGCGAGTCCGCCGAAGACATGAACAAATTTCCATTCTTCGAAGATTTATGTTCAATTGCCCCATCAACCTTACTGCTGACAGGCGTCTTGGCATTCTTCATAACTGTATGGCCCAGTTATACTGGCTATCCTTTGTTTGCTTTTCGTTCAAGATCAGCTATATGCTTGTTTTGTCTTTCGATTATTAGATAAAAGTTCCTTCGCTCAAAAAAAATAAGGGATAGGAATAGTGGCATAACAGTAGTAACCGCGGATAAAGTACTTTTTGTGACCAAGAAGTGCAGGCCGGGAGCAATCGCGAATAGAATCAAAACCAAAGGCCAGTACCAGCCTAACGCTTTCCTGCCGACATATAGTACCCACTTTTCTCCGACACTCTTTTTTGCAGTAACCATATTCTATATTCCTTTTTTTGAATCGTGCTTCTCAAGTGGAATTTGACATTCTTTAGTCATTCTAAGGCTTCTATTCTTCCTCGCAGGTATCGCTCACATATTGGTATAGACATTCATTGCGAGTCCGCCGAAGACATGAACAAATTTCCATTCTTCGAAGATTTATGTTCAATTGCCCCATTAACCTTACTGCTGACAGGCGTTCTGGCATTCTCCATAACCGTATGGCCCCGTTATACTGGCTATCCTTTCAGCATTAATGAGGTCCACAAGTCCGTAACCGTTTTCACATTGCATCCCATGCGACCACCAGAAGTTTATCGTGTCGCCGAGGAAGCATTCTTTGAGCTCATTAAAAGCCCCGTCGTGGCACCCGACCCACTCCGGCGGGCGGTATGTGTAGCTCTCCAGCGTTTCTTATTTGCTCACTTGCCAACCAGAGTCTTCGTCAAAG
>CAYYFT010000064.1:0-8368 GCA_964471015.1 uncultured Pirellulales bacterium
ATTCTTTCGACATAATCTTATGAAACTGTTCAAATATTTCTCAAATCAGCTTAGCTTAGTATTATCTATAAGATCAATTTCTTGTTCAACTTCAATTCCGGAAACCAATTGGATCTCACACAACGGATTTCCATCTAGCTCAATATATTTATTAAGATTATCTAAAGTTTTCTCTACATCGTATCTATCAGTGTTATACAAGAGCCACTTTATAATCCATTTTAAATCAACTCGAAATGCGGAAGAACCACAATTAAATAACTTTCCATCGAAGATTGAAAACTCGGGAATTCTCTTTGTTGCTGCTAATAGCTTGTCTTCGATTTCTTTTTTAACATTAACGTGATTGACAATATAAGTTTCTTTATCTGTGTACCGAATATCTTTTGGAGGTTCACTAAAGGTTATTCCAGATGATTTTGCCTCTTCAAGTAACGGTGATAATTTAGTCGTATCCATAAAAACGAAAAGCTGGATTCCGTATCAAGTACGGAATGACAAAGTAAGTCGCCGTGCCGGCGGACGCTAAACAACTAAACAAAGGATTCGATTTTTTCGGTACAGATTTTTTTTATTAATCGTTGCAATACTTTCACTCGTTTGGCGAGATATTCGAGCTCGGATTTGGTAATTTTGTAGCTCTTCTTATAACGGGCATCGACATAGGCGTGCTTCAATAACTTAAATAATCTATCCTGCTCGGCGGTATCTCTCGGAAAGACCTTTGGAAATTGGCCATCCATATTCGCAGCACGTTTGCCGAGCGTCTCGAGATTGTGCATCTTGGGCTTGTTGCCGGTGAAAACTACAATGACCGTATGATAAAAACGCTCCGTCGCTTGATGAAGATGAAAAGCGGCTTCTTTGTACCATGCCCTCCTTAAATCATATTGAAAATGAGAATAAAAGTGCTTAGCACTTTCGAACCATTGTTTGAAATCTTCTTTTGCGATTTTTTTCTTGTCGGCGGGGGTTAATTCTCTGGGTTCGGCGAGCTTATATTTTTTGGAGTCGTAGAGGACTATGCCTTCCCGTTTGATATCGACGAAGAAGTAATGGCCCTGCGAGATGGAGGTGTTTACGTAATCGATGCCGTGATAAATGATACTTACGGGGGTCTTAATTTGCTTTTTTCTCTCGATGGCCTGCTCTACGAAGGTCTGCTTTCTGGCCTGGGCGGCGATTTTCTGGGTTGGGGTGATAAGCAGGATGTCGAAGTCGGAGACGTATTCGTAGATTACCTTGTCTTCGACGTAGCTGTCTTCGACCCAGGTGTTGCGGGCGTATGAGCCGAAGAGGATGAGCATCTGGGCTTCGGGGAATTTGTCACGGATTATGCGAGTGATGAGCTTTAGCTCGTCCTGCTTGTGCTTCGGCAGATGTGAAAGGCTCTTTTTCATAAGATGGCATTATTGTCGATTACGGCCATAGAGTAAAGCAAAAACTCGATGCGGGTTTTGGGATTGCCATGTCGGGAAAGAAGCTGCGAAGGGCAAGACTTCGGGCTTGATTTTTGTTTTTCACTTGGATAAACTCCAGTCAACCGATGTCGAGTTTGGAGCAAAATTCCGTTGGTATCGAGGATTGGCTCAAGTTAATCAGGGCTGATAACGTCGGCCCGGTCACTTTTTCCCGGCTTGTAAAACATTTCGGCTCGCCGGCTCGCGCTCTGGAAGCCTCGGTTAGTGAACTGGCCAAGGTAGATGGAATAGGTTTTAAGACCGCTGAGCAAATTTCCGCAACGCGTAACAAATTCGACACTACTGCTGAGCTGGAACTGGCCCACAAGCTCGGCGTATGGATAATCAACCTTGACGATGAGCGTTATCCGCCTGTGTTAAAGCAGATTTACGACCCGCCGCCAGTCCTTTACATAAGGGGGAGTTTTACTGCCGCTGATAATTTAGCTATTTCGATAGTTGGCTCCCGCCGATGCAGTTTGTATGGCCAGGAGCAATCTTCTCGGATTGCTCATTTTTTAAGTTCTGCCGGCTTTACTATTTGTTCCGGAATGGCCCGCGGCATAGATACCGCTGCACATCAGGGTGCGTTATCGGCCGGCGGACGCACAATCGCTGTGCAGGGCTGCGGTCTGGCAAATATCTTCCCGCCGGAGAACAAGAAGCTGTTCGAGCTTATAGCCGACTCCGGCGCCTGCATCAGCGAATTACCGCTGCGGTATGAGCCGCTGGCTGAAAACTTCCCGCCTCGCAACAGAATCATAGCGGGCCTGTCGCTTGGGACGATTGTTGTCGAGGCAGGTCCAAGGTCCGGAGCGCTAATTACTGCCAGAGCGGCGCTCGAAAATAATCGGGAGGTGATGGCGGTGCCGGGGAAAATTGATTCGCCGTTAAGTAAGGGCGCACATCGATTGATAAAACAGGGGGCCAAATTGGTCGAGTCCGTGGAAGATGTGATGGAGGCCCTCGGCTATATCGGAGAGCAGTTGCAAAGCCATGTAACTGCCGCGGCGGCAAGGGCGTCTGAAAGGATTGAAAAACCTTTGTTCGATGTCAGCCGGTTGAATTTGAGCGGAGATGAAAAAACGATTTATGATTGTCTGAGCAGAGAGCCGTTGCATATAGAGCAGATAATCACAGGGACGAATTTGACTCCGGGCGGCATTAACGCCGGCTTGATATCGCTGCGGCTTAAGGGGCTGATAAGACAATTGCCGGGCAGTCTGTTCCTGCGACATTAGTTTTTACCATGGTTGGTGGTTGTATATTTAAGGAAAGGTTATTATGCCGGATACATTTGCTATAACTATAATTTTTATCGTCCTTGCTACTGTTGTTGCCGCTTTTGTCAGAAGAAGGAGCAGGGATAAATGTCTGAAGGATTTTGGGCAGAACATAGTAACCCTCGAAGAAACAGGCGGTAAGATAGTTTGGGGTAAATTGAGGGTGGAAAATACCGGACTGGAGTTTGCCTATCTGGATAAGCATATAGACAAGCAGGGGCACGAAGAGACCAGCTATATTCTGTATAAATACGAGTATCCTAAAATTGCGGTTTTGGTTCGCTACCACGACCAATTAAGCGAATTCAATAGGAAGAAAAGAGAGAAAGAATTGAAATGGACCTATCATCCAACATTGCTGCGAAGACTTAAAAGGAAACTGCTGAACGTCTTCAAGACGGTTAGAGATTCGGTGATGGAGGTCCTGAATATGTTAATCAGTCAGGCCAAGAAAGCTGCTCCGGCGGGGGCGGTATTAAGCTCTCAGGAAAAGTACGTCTCTCAGATGAAGCAGGAATTGATGGGTTCAGTGGGGACTTCTTTCGAGCCTTTATTGGAAAGATATATCGGTCATAGAGTTGTGGTTGAGCTGGTTAAGGGCGATAAGATATTCGAATATCCGGGCGTATTGAAGGAATACACAGCTGAGTTTATTGAAGTTATGGACGTTGATTACAGGGTGAAAGAAGATGAGCCGACCAGAAAGGCGGATTTGGTCGTGCTTCGGAAATACGGCGTTGTCCGGCATCTCGGAGAATAGGTTAAAATGTTGAGAGATTTAATAGTAAAGAACAGGAGCTATCGGCGTTTTTTTCAAGAACAAGCCGTAGATATTGATACATTGAGAGAGCTTGTTGACCTTGCGAGACTTTCTCCATCGGCAGCGAATCTGCAGCCGTTAAAGTATATCCTCTCCTGCACGCCGGAAAAGAATGCTTTGATATTTCCGCACCTTGCCTGGGCAGGTTATCTTAAAGATTGGCCCGGGCCTTGTGAGGGCGAGAGGCCGGCTGCATATATCATCATACTCGGAGACAAAAGGTTGAGTGAATCTTTCGGCTGTGATTATGGAATAACGGCACAAAGCATTCTTTTAGGGGCGACAGAAAAAGGTTTAGGCGGCTGTATGATAGCGTCGGTAGAGAGAGACCAACTCCGCAAGGATTTAGATGTTCCATCCGATTATGAAATACTTCTTGTTCTGGCCCTTGGCAAACCTAAAGAGACAGTAGCAATCGAAACAGTCGGCCCTGCCGGAGACATCAAATACTGGCGCGATAGTGAAGGTGTGCACCACGTGCCGAAGCGGCCGTTGGATGAGATCATAATCGGTTAGGCACCAGGCGCTGAGGGCGGTTCACAAACGGCGCTTACTTTTTTCTTACAGCGATTGTGTAGATTGGCCTTTGTTCCTTGAGGTATTTTCTTTCGAAGTTTGTACCGACCCATTCGCCAACGTTGGTGCCGGCGGTCGGGAAGAATTCGATTTCTTCCAGCCGGTCACTGAAAGCTGCCAGGACTTTCTGTATTTGCTCGAAATACTCAGCGTGGTCGGTAGTGATTCTGATAGTTCCCGCAGGAGTCAGGCAGCGGAGGAGCTGTTCAAGGTTTGCAGGGACAAAGAAGCGTCTTTTGTGGTGGCGTTTTTTGGGCCAGGGGTCCGGGAAATAAATGTGGAAACATTCCACGCAGTTATCCGGGACGAAATTGGTTAAAAAATGTACGGCATCGGTGCGGATTATTCTTGCGTTTTTCAGTCCCCATCGCCCGATGCGGTCGACGGCGTAGCGATAGTATTTGCGTGCCCACTCGATACCGAGAAAATTGACGTCCGGCTGGGCCATAGCCTGATTGAGCAGGAAGGTGGCACGGCCTGTGCCGATTTCAATATGGACGGGGTTTTTCCGTCCGAAAATCTGAACAAAGTCGATTTTGCCATCCAAATCTTCGGGCTTTAGAGCGACCGAAGGATAGTCCTTTAAGATTTTGGCCATCGGCAAAGTTATCCCAAGCAATACAGCTAAAACAAGCTTCGATGCCAGCATTATACACGAAAACATCGCTTTTGGCGAAGATGTAACCTGCTTTTTGGGGGCTGTGTGCGATTAAAGTCGATGCGGAGGGTATTCGATAAAAAAGAGGCTGTGAACCCCGTAAGTTAACCGTTGCTCTTACGGGGTGAACTCAATTATCTGCTGGTGCGTATTTATTATTAGGACTGAGCCTTAATAGATTAAAGAGGGAACTTTGAAGAATGATTAGGCAATTGATTAAAAAGCGGCGTAAGTGGGTTCTGGTAGATATCAATACGCAAAAAGATTTCTTCCTTGCCGGGGGTAATACATGTATAAGGAACCACAGGAGGGTTTTAGCCAATGTTCGCAGGATGATGGCATGGGCCAGACATAACAATGTTCGGGTAGTCTCGACCTGCGAGGTTTACCCCAACCATAATGGTGTTAAAGAGGTCGGCTACTGTATTGACGGTACGGACGGGCAAAAAAAGATACGGTACACATTGCTGAGCAATCGGGCCAGTTTCCCTGCAGACGGCAGCACTGATTTGCCGGTAGATATACTGCGGCGGTACAGGCAGATTGTTCTGCATAAGCGCTGCGTTGACCCGTTCAACGAGCCCCGGATAGAAAGACTGCTCAGTGAGGTGCGGGCTGATAATTTTGTTCTCATCGGCGCCAGTGCCGAAGGCTCTGTTAAAGCGATGGCATTGGGACTGCTACAGCGAGGCAAGAACGTCAGTGTTGTAGTTGACGCAGTGGGTTTGCTCGATAAGCACGAGGCAAAACTGGCGCTTCGCAAGATGGGGGCGAAAGGAGCGAAGTTAATCGAGACAAAGAAGCTCGCAGGAGTTTCTCGTTTGAGACGAGTAGGTATCTGCGATTGCGAAAGCTGTCGGGGACGAGTGGGGAAAACAGCAGTAAAAACCGGAACACAGTATTAAAAGGCCTGTATTCTTAGGCATCGGCGGTTTTCAAAAATCTTCCCTATAGACCATAGTGTTGCTTAGATTGTTTGGTTTCAGAGCAACATTTGACACCAAATCACTGAATTGTTGGTATTATCAGAGGGCACTCGGTCTTCACAGGCGAATAAAGCATCGGTAAAAGCTGAGCTAATGGGACCGGTTCAAATAAGCCGATATTCATATTGGTTGATTGTATATGTAACATAATCATTGATAATGGTCTGGACACAAGGTACAATTCTAAAGATTATAAAGTAAAAATCGATATCATATTTATTGGAGGTTTATAGCTATGTTACTTTGGATTTTCAGAGCCATCTTTGTTATTATTGTTGCCGCAGTTTTACTTGCCTATCTTAGTTCCGAGGAGATTTCCGGGGAGGTCGGCAGAGCAAATTTTTATGCGATTCTTTGGAGCGGTGTGGGGCTGGCGTTGGTCACTTTCCTTGTTGATGTTCTTACGCCGAAGAAGTCTTTAGCTGCGCTGGCGGGAGTGTTTTTTGGGCTTTTGGTGGGGATATTTGCCAGTTGGGCGTTGGCGCCGGTGCTGGATATGATAAACGAGATTTATCGTTTAGGCTTAAGTGAGATGGCGATTCAGGCGGTCAAGTGGATAATGGGGGTTTGTATATGTTATCTTACAATCAGTATTGTGATGCGGACCAAGGACGATGTGCGTTTTGTGGTTCCTTACGTCGAATTTGCCAAACAGACTAAGGGTACTCGGCCGTTGGTTTTGGATACATCGGCGATTATCGACGGGCGGATAGCAGATTTGTATCAGAGTAGATTGTTTGACGCTCCGTTGATTGTTCCGCGTTTTGTTCTCAATGAGCTGCAATTAATAGCGGATTCCGCCGACAAGCTCAAGCGTAACCGCGGCAGACGGGGACTTGATATACTTAACAGGATGCAGACAGATTCTGTTATTGACGTAGAGATTGATGACAGCATCATTCCGGAAGTCGAGGAGGTCAAAGGCGTGGACCAGAAATTGATGGTCTTTACCAAGAACTGCAATGGGCGATTGGCAACGACCGACTATAACCTCAGCAAGGTTGCACGGGTGCGTGAGGTGGATGTAATGAATATAAACGATTTGGCCAGCTCGCTAAAGACGATTGCTTTGCCGGGTGAGATTATGAAAGTTAAGATACTAAAGCCCGGCGAAGAGGCAGAGCAGGGTATCGGTTATCTGGATGACGGGACAATGGTTGTTGTCGAAGGCGCTCGCAACAAGATTGGGCGAGACCTGGCCATTAGCGTAACCAGTTCACTGCAGACTTCGGCGGGCAAGATGATTTTCGGAAAGTTCGAAGGTTTTGCACAGAAAGGGAACGACAAAGGGCGAGCATCGTATAAAAAACCGACTGTTACGAATACATAAGGAAACACAAGGGGTAAAATCGCAAAAGCGCTCTTTTGTTCTTGTCTTCGGTTGAGTCAACAATACCGGATTCTTGGAAACTATTTAGACCTCAGAAGGTATTTTACGAACAGCGCAGCGGCGGATAAGAGACCTGCGGCGAATAACGGCCAATGAAAGTGGGATTTGAAATCGGCTTCAGCAACGTGCAGGCCGGCAATGTAAAAAGAGGCAACCACAACAAGGGCGGCGAGGATGAAAGCAAGCCAGCCGGTCAGAGTCGGTCTGAGGGGTCTTGCTTGAGAAGAGCGGTAAAGTATTATTATGGCAAATATGAGCAGTGTAAGCGAGACAAGGATTGGAGCCAGGACAGGACCGGCCCAGACGGCGGGTATTAGAAATAGTATGTCCCAGTCCATAATTGAGCCGGGCCAGCCGATAAGGACCTTTAGCCAGATGTAGTAGAAGATGTCCCAGGTTGCGAAGATGGTTAGAAAAAATGCGAACCGCTGCTGAAGATTTCGGCCAAACAGCCAGGAGGCGGTAAAGATTAAAACCAGTGTGGCGGCTTCTCTGCCGGTTTCCGTTAGTAAAAGTCGTTTCCACAGTGGACTGATGCCAAATTCAGTCAGGGGAAAAGTGAAGCCGGAAGGGTGAAAGATTGTTCGCAGATAAACAACCACAGCGGCTTCAATGTATGCAAAGGCAACGCCGAAGACGACAACAATGCAAAATCGTTTTAGCATTGCTTCCAGAGGTTGCGGGGATGTATCTGATAATTGTTCGTGCATTCGCATTATAGATTTTTTAATTCCTTTAGCAGTGCCGGGATGATTTTCTTTTCTGGTACTACCGCTGTTTTTCGGCCATTTTTGTAGATGTATGCTTTATTCTTTGCGGCGCAGATAGCCAAGTCAGCGTCGGCGGCTTCGCCGGGGCCGTTGACTATACAGCCCATCACGGCAATGCGCAGCGGTTTATCGATGCCGGCCAGGGCTTTTTTTACTCGGTGGGCCAACTTGATTACGTCAATTTCAGCGCGGGCGCACGTCGGGCAGACTATCAGCTCCGGCATCGAGCGTTTGTAAAGGCCGAGTGCGATTAGAATCTGTTTTGCAATTTTTGTTTCCACGATTGGATTACCGGCAGCACTTACTCTAATCGTGTCGCCAATACCTTCTGTGAGCAGTGTCCCAAGCGCAATGGCTGAAGGTATTTGAGCGTCTTCGGGAAGGCCTGCGTGGGTTAAGCCGAGGTGAATTGGATAGTCGAAGGT
>CAYYFT010000065.1:0-8253 GCA_964471015.1 uncultured Pirellulales bacterium
CCTTTTGCACGCGGTCCCACCGGCTGTCACGGTCCATAGCGTAGAATCTGCCCATAACGGTCGCTATTTTGCCTACGCCTATTTCTTTTGCTTTTTTTTCGATATCAGCTATATATCCTGTTCCGCTGTCTGGTGGTGAATCCCGTCCATCGGTAAAGGCATGGATGAAAACATCTTTTATGTCGTTTCTTTTTGCCAATTCGAGCAGGCCGTATAGGTGGTCTAATAGCGAGTGCACGCCGATGTTACTGCAGAGGCCCATAACGTGCATCCTGCCGTTATTGTCTTTTATGAACTTGATTAGATTCTGAAACTCTTTATTTTCAAAGAATGCCCCATTGCGAATGGCCCTACTTATTCTTACAGATTCCTGGGGGACGATTCTACCGGCCCCGATGTTTTGATGTCCTACTTCGCTATTACCCATAGTCCCCTCCGGCAAGCCCACGTCTTCACCTGCAGTATGAATAAGGCAGTTGGGGAATTCGGCCATTAGCATATCGTCTACAGGGGTGCTGGCACGTTTGGCGGCGTTGTATTCATCTTCAGCACTGTTTGGGTTGTAACCCCAGCCGTCGCGGATAATCAGCATGAACGGCTTGTTTTTCAAAATCGCTTTTGCCATAAAGAGCAACCTTTCAAATAAAGCAGCAGAGACGAGGCATTACCTCGTCTGTATCTTATTACTCTAACCGGCTTTTGCATTTTGCGATTTGTCGCAAAACTGGGTCCTGTTGAATCAGGCAGATATGATATAACCCCGTATTAAATATGTCAAACATTTAGTAAAAACGCTAAAAAACAAACGGTTTCTGTGCCGATAAAAGTTTTTGACAACAGTAGTTACTATGGTATAATTTCAGTCGCTAATTGGAGATTATTTGTAGATGTTTGTAGATGTTTGGAGATGACAACTACAGTGTTATCCGGTGTGGGAAAGGAAAACGTACATGCCTAATAGCAGGGATGTCCGCCTTATAATCAGGCCTTATTTTGCGACTTATTGCAAAATGGGGGCCCTCTGTATATGTATAATGTGTCTGTTGCTTTCTGCCGGCTGTGGGCAGGAACAACGAGCGGTTGATTTATATGTCGACGCCGTAGTACTTAATGAACTTGACGAGAATGAAATGGCAATCGAAAAGCTCAACTCAGCTGTACAACTAAACAAGCGTTTTTCGCTGGCCTATTCCTTACTTGGCGAGATTTACCGGGAGATAGAGGATTATGAAAAAAGCGCTGCCTCTTACGAAAAAGCAACGGAGTTGAACCCCTGGTCTTTCAAAGACTATTTCAATCTTGGGCGGGTTTATCAGATAATGAAAAAATTTGTACAAGCGGTCAAGGCATACGTTAAAGCCTGTGAGCTCAAACCCGACCATCTGGAGGCGCATATCAATGCTGCCAAATCTTACTATGAAATCAAAGACTATAACAGGGCTTTGATTTATGGCGAACGCGCCGAACAGATTGACCCTAATATAAGCGAAATCCAGAAGATACTCGGCGATATTTATGAATTGCGAAAAGATTATGACCAGGCCGTTGCATTCTATAAGCGCGCGCTGGAAATAGATAGTAACAACCCTGAGATTATGACTTCGTTGGCGGTTGCATACTTAAAAACCGAGCGTAACAGCAGCGCAGAAGAGCTGTTAACATCGGTGATACAAATCCAGCCTGACAACAACACCGCCTATAAACATCTTGGATTCTGTTTCTTGCAGCTTAAAAATGTGGAAAAATCAGTAGAAAGCTACAGCAAGGCGATTGAGATAAATGATAAGGATTGGGATTCACACCGGGGTCTTGGAGTTGCTTATATATTAAAAGGGAAAAATGCAGATGGAACAATAGATGATGCATTAAAGGCAAAAGCACTCCAGCAATGGCGTCTATCTTTGGAAATCAAACCCGACCAACCTAATCATAAGAGATTACTTAGACTGATGCGATATTATTCAAAGTAAGAGAATCCATTTTGTGAGGGTCCCAAACGCAGTAAGGGGCGCTTAGGACACCCCTTGCGATAAATCGCAAAGTGGTAACCCCGTATTTTTTGGCAGATTTTTAAGGCGCGGAAGAGTTGAAGAGAGAAGAAAATAGCACCCGGCCGAGCTCAGGTCGGGTTTTTTTGAAGCGCCGACTTTTGGCACTGCCGGACTTGTCGGCACATCTTGTTTTCTGGCCTCTGGTGGTCATTGGTATAACACTGGATTTGTGGAGCAAGAGAGCTGTATTTGACTGGCTGGAGCATCGCGGCAACGTTTCAATTATAGATGGGTTTTTGCGTCTGGTGATGGCAGTGAACAACGGCGCTGCTTTTGGACTATTCGCCGGGCATCCTTACTGGCTAATAGCAGTTTCGGTCGTTGCGTTGATAGTGATTTTTGCGGTTTTTCTCTTCGGTGGGGCTAAGCAAAGATTGGTTCACGTTGCTCTTGGACTCTTTACTGCCGGTGTTTGTGGCAATCTTTACGATAGAATATCTAATGATGGTCTGGTGCGCGACTTTATTGATGTTACTATCTGGCCCGGCAGGCATTGGCCGGCATTCAATGTCGCAGACAGTATGCTTTGTATTGCTGTCGGATTGGGGGTTATTTCGTGCTTTCAGGCTCCCGAACGCTCTTTATAGCGTTTGGTCGGGTTCATATTTGCGATAATCACGGATTTTTTATTTTATATTTTAAGGGCTGACCCTCTTTTTCCCCGGTATGGTGTCACCAGATTTCAACTCGCTTCTGTAAAAAGAACGGTGACTTCCTGAACATGAAATCCTTTAGATTTTATGTTTTTTATGGCTTGGTTTGGATCAAGTCCGATCAGAGGCTGTTCAGGGTCTAATTCAATTTCCTTCCATGCTTTATTCGCCCCAATCCCATCCTGTGCCTGTTTTGGCAAATCACTTACCTTTACTTCAGATGGTGCAATAATATACCGATTATGCTTTTTGACGGTAGGATATACTTTGTATTTCATTTGATTTGTACTCCTTATTATGTTTGGCTGAAATAATCAGTTTCTGTTTTTCCTATTTCTTTCTCAACATCCCCGCACCGAGGCCGAGCAGTAAGAGCGTGGTGGGTTCGGGTTTTTACTTCGGGTCGTCGGACCAGCGGATTTGCTTGAACCAATCTTCCTTACGTACGCTTTCGAGGTCGCTGTCATTCATAGCATGTTCTCGTCAGTCCCCTGCCGGACAATTCGCCGTGGCTGGGTGATTTATTGAGCAGGCATTACACAAGGCATACGGCAGATAACCCACTCATTGTTTCGGCCAATGGCAAGAAGCTGCCCATCGCTGGATATCGAGACACTATTGACATATGAGTCACAATCATATGAGTCACTATCACCAAATCGAATCCTTCCTATCTCTGTACCCGATTTTATGTCCCAGACACTTGCAGTCGAGTCGCCTGCGGACGAGACTAGCCGTGTACCATCCGGACTGACACACAGCGACACCACCCAATTATCGTGTGCTGGTAAAAGCTTTGTCATCATACCTGTTGCAGCGTTCCATAACCCGATGTGGTATGGTCCGTACCCTATAGCAACCAGATTTTCCGTAGGACCACATACAACTGATAAAGGCCCGCTTTTATACGCTGAAGCTTCAAGCGAGAGAATTACTTTTCCCGTGTTCGCGTCTATCAGATCGACACAGCGGTCTTTCACAAGTGCTAAAACACGACTATCTGTTGAAAACGAAACCCCCTGATAATCTGATCTTCCCGCCGAATATCCAAAGAGTTTCTTGTTGTTTTTCAGATTTATAACGCAGCAGGACTCGTTTGGTTCTTCCCATTGGCTATTCGCACGGTAGCCACCATTGGTCGCCCATGCGAGCCGAGCGCCATCCGGTGAAACAGCTAAACTATCGACCGACCAGCCGTTTGAGTCAGCTATTTTAATGCACGTATCACTGCCATTTTTCCATGCATAAACGAATCCCTTATCCGTGCCGGCAAACAACGTCGCACCATCGGCTGTAACCGCCAGACAATTGGCGATGGAATCCAAACGCACAGATTTGTTAACCTCCTCCGCTGTGTTGACATCAAAGAATCTTATAGTATTGTCGCTGTAGGCAAGCATTACCGTATGGCTACGCGGAACAAACATCAATTTGCTTGTAAACAGAATATTGGTGCGTCGCAATACTTCCTGCATCTTCAAGGCCACATCTTCTTTCTTCTGTTTTTCCTTTTGATCAGCTTTTGCTTCCAACTCTGCCAAATATGGCTGTGCGATTCGCAAAAGACGGTTGACCTTATTTTCTTGCTGTTCCAACAGAGCGCGAATGGCTTTAAGTTCCTCATGTATCTGTTGAGGCGTTGGCGTGTTTGCGTCGCCCTGAGCATAGAGTGAGGCAGCCAGCCAAAGGATGGAGCAAGTAATAATGAGAAATCTTGGTTTCATACACATCCTTTCGAGAAAAAGGATCAACCGATATAATTGAGTTTAGGTGTCCAATCTGGGGGACACTCAACATTTCATATTAATCTTAAATCTGGGCTTAACTCTGGGGACATCATACTTATTTCGTATCTGTTTAGCACCTTGCCCGGCTCTCGCAGCCGGGTATATTTCTGTTCAGATGATATTCTGCCCCTCCACGCTATGCAAGCATTTTCTGTCCGATTGTCCATAAGTTTAAAAACAACCATATCCGTTAAACCAAACGCATTATCGAGTTCTCGGGCTTTACACTATCAAATCAGTATCAGATGCGATACTTTTATATGGGAAATGTGGGTTGAGATTTATTAGAGAAATGCTCCTTTTTGTGCATTTGAGGACCTGCTACTGGGAAGTCTTCTCGAAGACGTGTTCGGCAACATAAATAGGAGTATTTGACGCAACCCCCAGCGCAATCGCATCGGAAGGACGGGAGTCAATTTTGACAGACCGGCCGTCCGAACTTAGGTGTATCTTCGCATAGAAAGTGTGATTGCGCAGGTCATTTATAACTATCTTTTCTATTTTAACCCCGAGATTTTCAATTACGCTGCCCAATAAATCGTGCGTCATTGGGCGTGGCGGCTTGATGCCTTTTAATCGGCGGTCGATAGCAAAAATTTCAACTATGCCGATAACGATAGGAAAGCTGCGCTTGCCGTGTCGCTCTTTTAAGACAATCACCTGCTGGTCAGATGTTTCGTTAATGATTATTCGCGATAGTTCAACTTCAACGTCCATTTTCCGAGAATGCCTTTACTAAACAGGAGCGCAAAAAACTTACATACTTATAGCTTACAATTCTGAAAGATGTTTTTCAACGGTTTTTAGCTGTTCCGCCAGTTCAGCCAGCTTATCTCTGGCCTGGGCCACGACTTGCGGTTTGGCCCTGGTAATGAAATTTTCATTGTTTAACTTGGCCTCCACCGCCTTTTTGGCCTTTTTTATTTCGTCCTTTTGTTTCTTAAGTTTCTCGCGTTCAGCATCAGGGTCAATCACATCGTGCATATAAAATGATATTCCATCCACTACCGAGACGGCGGCTTTGGCAGGTTTTGGAATATTGTTTCCAGGATTAAATTCCTTAAGACCGGCCATTTGACAAACCAGGTCAGCGTTTGTTCTTAGGTAGGAAACAACTTCCTTTGTTGGTACCGCTGCCGAAGTCGAGACCATCTCCGAGTTAGGAATGTTGTATTTATTTTTGATATCCCTGAATGCCCGGATGGCATTTTGAGTAATCGCAATTTGCTTTTCGATGTCTTTGTCTATTAAGAAATTTAGTTGTTTTGGCCATTCGGCAACAACCAATGCTTCAGATTTTCTGGCCTCGGCGACGCCCTCAAGTTGTCTGACAGGAGAGATTTCATTGAGCTTTTGGAATATTCCTTCGGTGATAAACGGCACAAACGGATGCAGCAGACGCAGAGTCTGGTCCAGAACAAAAGCGAGCACATTCTGAGCAACCGGCTTTTGTTTCTTATCCAGCATTCTTGGTTTTATCCACTCAAGATACCAGTCGCAAAAGTCATTCCAGAAAAAACTGTAGAGTTGCGATAACGGCTCACTGTATTTAAACTCGTCTAATTGTTCTGTAACATCGGTAATAGTTTGCGCCAGCCGTGAAAGAATCCATCGGTCGGTGATTGTCATTTTATCTTTGTCGAATTTGTCCGGCTTGACGCCGTCAAGGTTCATCAATGCAAATCGCGAAGCGTTCCAGAGCTTATTGCAGAAATTTCGGCCGATGTCGAACTTGGGTGAAGTATTTTCTTCTCGCCCATCAGGCAGTTTCATTTTCTCCACTGGCATCCGTACATCCTGCGTCTGTGTTGTCATACTGGCCAGCGTAAACCGCATTGCATCGGCCCCGTGGCTGTTAATGGCCACCAGTGGGTCAATTCCATTGCCGAGACTCTTGGACATTTTGCGCCCCTGCCCGTCCTGTATCATTGCGTGAATGAAAACGTCACGAAATGGAATGTCTCCCACACAGTACTGGCCCATCATCACCATCCGCGATACCCAGAGCGTGATAATTTCACGAGCCGTACAAAGCACATCACCCGGATAAAATGTTTTCAATTCCGGCGTCTCGTCCGGCCAGCCCATAGTGCTAAACGGCCATAGCGCCGAACTGAACCACGTATCCAGAACATCCGGGTCCTGAACCAAATCACCAGAACCGCATTTTTCGCAGTCTGTCGGGTTTTCCATACCGGTATTAGTTAGGCCGCATTTTTGACAATACCAAATAGGAATTCTATGTCCCCACCAGAGTTGTCTGCTGATAGGCCAATCGCGGAGGTTTTCCAGCCAGGCTTGATAGGTCTTGGCATAACGGTCAGGGATAAATCTCAATCGACCGTCAAGCAACGGTTTCAGAGCCAGACCAGCCAGGGAATTTACCGGTACATCAGTGCCTTCGATAAAACCTCGTGGCACGGCCATCTTGGCCGTGTCTTCATGTCCGAGCTTAGTATCCACGGGCTGGAAGCCCGTGCTACTTTGTTCAATGGGTTTTTTAACCGCGATATACCATTGGTCAGACAGATACGGCTCTATAGGCACATGGCTGCGGTAACTGTGCCCAACTTCGTGGGTGTATTCGCGAACATCCTCAAGAAGGTGTTCCTGGCGGAACCACTCAACGATAGCCTCACGTGCCTCGAAACGGTCCATTCCAAGCAGGAACTCCGCATCCGGCCCGGCATCCGACCAGCCGAATTTGTCGCTGATAGAGCCGTCCGACGCCATAACGTTGATAACCTCCAATCCCTGTCTCTGGCCAATTTCCCAGTCATCAGGGTCGTGGGCTGGTGTAACCTTCAAAAAGCCGGTAGAAAATTGTGCCTTTTCATCCTCACTATCAGGGTCGGGCAAGACAACATGCTCATCCGCTATGATTGGGATGATACGCCCAACGATTGGCAGCCGAACCTTTTTTCCGACCAGATATTCAGCTCGGCTGTCTGCCGGGTTCATCGCAACAGCTGTATCGCCGAGCATAGTCTCGGGCCGAGTCGTGGCCACGGTAACATATTCGACTCGTTTGCCTTCAATATCGACAGACTCAGCAAGCGGATACCTCAGATACCAGAAATGTCCCTCTATCGTTTCGTGCTCGACCTCATCATCAGCCAATACTGTCTGCGTAGCCGGGTCCCAATTGACTAATCGCTTGCCCCGGTAAATCAGTCCATCCTTGAAGAGTTTGAAAAAGGCAGCACGAACAGCTTTTGCACACACCTCGTCCATTGTAAAGCGCGTTCGCTGCCAGTCGCACGAGCAGCCCATCGCCTGCAGTTGTTCGATTATTCTTGCCTCGTACTCGTCTTTCCAGGCTTGCAGACGGGCGATAAAGTCCTCGCGCGCGAAATCTGTTCGCCGTTTCCCTTCCTCTGATAGGATACGTTTCTCGACGACGGTCTGGGTGGCAATGCCGGCATGGTCGGTACCGGGCATCCACAGTGTATTGTAATTTTGCATCCGGCGGAACCGAATTAGCACATCCTGCAATGTGTTGTTCAGTGCGTGACCGAGGTGTAGTGGCGCTGTGACGTTAGGTGGCGGGATTACGATAGCATAAGGTTTGCGGGTGGTTTTCTTCCCATCTGGTGGTGCTTCAGCGTGAAAATACGGCTGCGAAAACCAAACTTCGTTTGCCTGCCTCTCTGTCGCCTCTGGTTCATAAACTTTCGAAAGTCGTTCGCCCATAACTTACCCGGTTTAGACAATGGCCTATAAAAAAATTCCGGCAAAATAATAAGATACCGGAATTTCATC
>CAYYFT010000066.1:0-8213 GCA_964471015.1 uncultured Pirellulales bacterium
GAAAAGAGGATAAGGACTTGATTTATTCTTGACAAGCACTATACTTGTATGCAGTATACTGCATACAAGTATAGAACAAATTACACAGGTAAAATAAGGTTGGTTAGACAGGTTAGGGTTAATTAGACAGGTTAAGGTTAATTAGACAGGTTAAGGTTAATTAGACAGGTTAAGGTTGAAAGGGATTAAAGGAGTTATTGTATGGATTTTAATAACTGGAGGACACAGCTTCGTAAAGGAACGCTCGAAATGGCGGTACTTAATCTTCTGCAACACGGGAAAATTCATGGTTACGAAATTGTGCAGAAACTTAAGCGATTAGACGGCCTTGAAATCAGTGAAGGAAATATTTACGCGATTTTATCGCGACTGCGCACAGACGGGCTTGTAAAAAGCAGGGAGGAAGTTTCTGAAGATGGTCCGCCAAGAATATGTTTCGAGATGACAAAATTCGGAGTGAATATTTTAAGGGATATGAACAGTCACTGGGATAGTGTAAAAGAAGGCATTAAAATTGTAATGAAGGGGACAATCAAATAGTCATTGCCGTTATTTGTATAACAAGTGGTATGCTGCATTACAGTATACTGCATACAATTATAGGTGTCAGAAGATTGCGGAGGGAGGTTACAACAGAAGATTATAGCTGGCGGAAGATACAACAGAAGTTTTTTATATCAGCACAGACGAGAGAAAAAGACACTCGCTGAGCTGCATTGCAGTATACTGCATACAATTATAGTTGCCAGAAAATTACAATAGTGGATTTGTGGATTATTTTTTTCACCCAATTGCACAGTGCTGCCGGAGGCCGTGATGGTTTCGTATTGCGTATATCGTATGTCGTATATCGTTGGAGGAGTCCGGCAAAGCCGGGAGTAGTTTTAATTGTATCCGAGCAGAAGGCAGCACAAGCAGACCCACAACATAAAGTTGCGGGCTTTCGGATTGAGTGGAGTTTACCGCTCACTAATGTGCACGGCTCTATAACCTCTAAAAAGCTCTTGAAAGGGAGGGTGTTATGTGATATTATCTCGCGTTTCGTTATACACGGATTTACACAGATTAGTACTGGATTCCCGCCTTCGCGGGAATGACAAGTGAGATTGCTTCACTGCGTTCGCAATGACGGGATGTGGATTCCCGCTCCCTATGGGATAAACTTCGCGGGAATGACAATCAGAGATTATTTTTGAGACAAGAGGAGACGTTTAATGGCTAAGGCAAGCGGTTTAAAGATGAGCGACCTTTTCACGATTTCAGGGGCACAAATACCTGCGATTTATGTTAAGAACAAGATGGCGGTGCATTTTCAGGGGATGTCAAAGACGATGGACTTCCCGCTGACCATCTTCCTTCAGGGCGCTCCGACCTGCTCGGTAGGTATATCGCACGAAGGTTTGTATAACCGGATAAACGATACCGGCAGATTAGTGTATATAAATCATAAGTCAATTCAATTAGCATCAGCGCCGATTGTCCGTATCGACGACGAGAAGCCCGTTATGCTGACGACAAAGAAGCCGGAGGTGATGGAAAGCCCCGATGATATACCCGTGACGGAGCGTTATTATCATCGCCCGGTAGATATAAAGCAGGTCTCGATTTCTCTTGCTACGCCTAATACGGAGATGTCTTACAAATTGGGCAAGGCTAAAGTTACAAGAAGATTAATCAGCCCCTTTTTGTCCGGCAATGACCAGACGTTGATGCCCATCGGCGTAGAGGAATACGAAATTGAGAATACTTCAAAGCAGGCGCAGCAGATTACGCTGGTAATACCGAGGCCGACGCTGGCTAACCTGCAGGAGAAGAAATATCGGCCGATTGACCAGGACACCGCCTATATTAGTTCTGCGCCGATAAAGGGGCACGTCCACGAAGATTTCAGCTTCGCTCGTCTAAGAGGCGTGGTTATGGGCAGCACGGAAAGCCCTGAGAGAATGGTTATAGCTGTGCCGGAAATGGCGGGCGTAACAATAGACACACAGCCGTATTTCAGGTTAAACAGCTTGAAGCAGGATTTGCTGTTGACGCGGGACGGCGGGTTTTATGAAAAGTTCGGCCCTAAAGTCAATACTGATTACGGCGCAGCTATCAGTGTTACTTTCACATTAAAGCCGAAGGCGACAAAGAAGATACCGGTCGCTATTGTTTTCGATTTTCCGGAGCAGTGGTATGCGGACGGGACAGTATTCGAACGCAAATATGTCAAGAGTTTCGAGAATAAAGAGACAAGAGCCAAGGATATGGCGAAATTATCGCTGGATAAATATCCTGAATGGCTAAGCAGAACAGCGGCAATACAAAACAAGATGTTCGAGCTGATTCAGCGAAGTCCATCTTATAAAAACGACAAGAATGGTGCGTTTCGGCTGTTGAGACTGATTGTTAACGAATTTCATTTCCCGCTGGCGAATGCCGCAGCGTGGATTGAAGACGAGAATGGGCACGACGTGGCGAGATTTCTGGAATGTTATGATTATCCTTATGTCAACTCTCAGGACGTTGACTGGTTCTCGCCGATACTGATGATGCTGTTTCCGGAGGTGGAGAAGGAGATATGCCAGCGGTTTATTGACTCGATAATGGAAGAGAATCTAACGGAGAGGTTCTATCATACGCATGCATCTTTTACCGAGGCCAGACAGCATTTCGTAGAGCATCCGGAAGAATACAAAGGCGTGTCGCTGACGCACGTAAAGGCGCCTACGAAAATCAAGGGCAGCGTGTCGCACGATTTGACCGCTTTGACTTTCGGCAACCCGATGCGGAATAAAAGCGAATATACGTGGTATAACAATAACTACTGGATAGACCTGTTCCCCAAGATAGCGTTAAGGGTGCTGCGAAATGTTAAATACCTGGATGATACGGATTTCCTGAAGAAGAACTGGGAGACGCTTAAGTTCGGATTTGCGTATCTGGAAAAACTCGACTTAGACGGGGACGGCATACCCGAAGGCAATCCAGACGAGGTGAAGAACACATTCGATAATATAACTTTGTTCGGGATAGATTCCTACTGCACAAATGGTTTTCTGGCTGCGTGCAAGGCGATGAGCAAAATGGCGGATATGATGAAAGACGAAGCCGCCAAGAAAGAATACGAAGAGATTTTCGAAAAGAGCTTTGCCGTTTACGAGAAATTATGGATAGACAAGAAAGTTGGCAGCCGCAGGATGCAGTATTACGCTACCTGCGTAGATTTGGAGACTGGTAAAACAAACGCGGACGTCTGGACTAATCAACTCGACGGCTTGTGGTATTTGATATTGATGGGAGAAGAACCGTTTATCCCTGCGGCGAGGGCTAAACAAATCCTCAAGACGATTTACATGAATAACCGCAATCCTCTCGGCTGGGCAACCGCAAGGACGCAGAGCGGAAAGCCGGTAGAATCGGACCAGGGAAAAGACGTTTGGCTGGCGTCGAATTATGTTCTTGCACAGCTTCTCGATTATTACGGATTGGTCAAGGAAAGCAAAGAAGTATATAAAGTGATGGACAAGGTCGTATTCCAGCACGCCAACTCGTTAATAACGCCGGAAAGTGTCCGGCCGACGTTCGAAAAGGAAGCTGGCGAAACGAAAGCCGGGCCGCATTATATTGTATGCGGTTATACCCGGCCGGGCGCGATATTCTCACAGCTATTGATGATGTTTATTAAAGAACATCAAAAGAAAACGGGTAATACAAAAATAGATTCTCAGACGTTGAAGTCTTTTATAAATACTTTGTTTATGAAATCCCGTTAAAAACGGCCAGACAAAAACCTTCAGAAAATCCTGTTACATGTGAAGGCGACACACTCCGAAAAATAAACTTTTATTGCAACTTGTGGCTATAAACGATATAATAATATAGTGCGGCTATGGGTAGCTTTTAACCATAGAGCGGGACTCTTGAAAAGTGAATACGGGGGCGAACGGCTTCGACCGGATGGCGGAGAGGCAGGTCGCATGTCCAGGACGCCGGTTGGCCTGGCTAATCACCCGGCAACAAATTTAATTGGCAACTACCAGTTGCAAATGGCTGCTTAATTTAGCGGCCCGTCCTGTCTGACTTTGCCTGTGGGTTTGATATGGGCGTAAGCAAGCAGGCTGGCCGAGCCGGTTGTTCGGGCCGGCAAGGCAAGATTTAATCCCGAAATAGCCGAGTTAAGAGCCTGTTGTTTGGCGCTTGATAAGGCGAAAAAACAATAAAACGACTAAACATGTAGACGCCTGTCTCGAAACATCTCGGGACGGGGGTTCGAATCCCCCCGCCTCCATTTTCTCCCCCTCATAAGTCCTTTCTTACAAGCAAATTAAGCAATGGAATTTTTATATCAGATTACTTGCGGGTAAAATATCGAACATCGAATCCCAACTAACACCTTCGGGACAAGCAAGGAATATCGAATGATGAAGGTAGGATACGTCGCCGTCCGCCTGAAGGCGGATAAATGGTGGCGACGGCTAAACATAAGAACGTGGTTGGAAAGAGAAGAGGTGGATTTGAGGGTTATTAGTTTGTTTTTTCGGCGGCGGATGGGAGCTTTGTTGTCGTTGTGCGTGGTTACGCCGTTAGGGTTTTGGCTCTGGTGTTATTATGATGGGCCGGGGAAGGCGTGGTTTAATTTTTACGCTACGGGGATTCTCTACGAGATATTCTGGTGCCTGGTGTTCTTCTTGTGGCCGAGGAAGGAAAACGCTGTAAAGATTGCGGTTGGCGTATTTGTTGTTACGTGTGTACTGGAAGTGCTTCAGCTTTGGGGTGCGGTGTTTCTGGAAAAAATTCGGTCAACATTTCTCGGGGCGGCGCTTATAGGGACGTGTTTTGTGTGGTGGCAGTTTCCACACTATGTTCTGGGCAGCTTGATTGGATTAGTGTGGATGAGGATATTAGGGAGAAAGAACAGCGTTTAGCGGGCAGCGAACAGAAAGAGTGTTTCGGTATGATAATCTTGTTGACCGATTTTGGGGAAAGTGAATATGTTGGGGTGATGAAAGGGGTGATTTATAGTATTGCCCGTGATGCAACAATAGTCGATTTATGCCATAGCATCTCGCCACAGGAAATAATTGAAGGCAGCTGGATACTTAAAAATAATTACAAATACTTCCCGAAAGGCGCAACTTTCTGCTGTGTAGTTGACCCCGGCGTGGGGACAGAAAGAGCGGCAATAGGGGTGAAAACGGGTAGATATTATTTTGTCGGGCCTGATAACGGCCTGCTCTGGGAAACAGTTGCTGAACAAAAAATAACTGATATAAGACAAATTGCCATACCTGAAGATGCGAGCAGAACATTTCATGGCAGAGACGTATTTGCAAAAGCGGCTGCAAAGGTTGATTTAGGCAACTTTGAGACAATAGGTGAAAATTTCGAGAAAATTGAAAAACTGGAGTTTTACAAGAAAAGCAGGGAAGGAATAGTTGTTCGAATCGATGGATTCGGGAATGTTATAACTAATCTGGAAAAGCAAAATAAGGATAAGTATTCTGTGGAGATAGATGGGAAGAAATATGCGATGGAATACTATCCGAACTATTATGCGGCGAAAGAGAATGAGTTATTTCTGATAGATGGCTCAAACAATACGTTAGAGATTAGCTTAAAGAATGAAAATGCCAACGATATGTTGGGTGTGAAGGTGGGGAAGAAAATAAGGATATCATAATTTGGCGAAAATTCTTGACATATTGTGCGGTTTGCATTAGCTTTCTCGTGTTCGGCTGTCGTTGAGGGGCAGGCGAGGTAAGAATAATATTGTTGTTTGGAGGTTTTTTGTGGCTAAAAAGCTGGCACGTGAACTGATTAACGCAGGGGTGCATTTTGGGCATGGCGTGAGTCGATGGAATCCCAAGATGGCCCCATTTATTTTTACAAAGCGCGGCAATATCCATATTATAGATGTGAAAAAGACCTTAGCGGGTATATTGGTGGCCAAGAAGCTGCTTGCAGAAGTAGTTTCTTCCGGCAAAGACGTTATTTTCGTAGGGACGAAGCGCCAGGCTCAAAAGGTGGTTGAGAGCGTCGCGGCCAAGTGCGGGATGCACTATGTGTCTGGCCGGTGGCTGGGCGGGACGCTTACGAACTTCAGAACCATACGGTCCCGACTTCAAAGACTGCAACAACTGGAAGCTATGCAGGAAGACGGGACGCTTGAGAAGGAGAGCAAGAAGCAGGCATCGCGTCTGAAACGTGAGATGCGGAAGATAAAAGGTAATCTGGAAGGCGTTCGTGAGATGATACGCCTGCCGGGCGCTGTTGTGGTCGTCGATGCCAAGAAGGAATATCTTGCCTTGCGCGAGGCCAAGAAGCTGGGTATTACAACGATAGGGCTTATCGATACTGATTCGGACCCTGATATGGTGGACGTTGCGATTCCGGCGAACGACGATTCGATTAGAGCGATTGATTTAATACTTAACGAACTGGCCGATGCGGTGGCGATTGGCAAGACAATGGTTTCAGCACGGCAGGAGCTGAGACAGCATCCGAAGCGAGCTCGTTCGAAAAGGCCAGCTATGGCTCGTGCAAGTGAAGAGCAGCCCGAGACTGTTCCTGCTTCGGCAGCGGAAGAGACGCAGGAACAGCCCCCTATGGGACAGGCGGCAGAGCCAGGCTCGCAGGAAAGTGAGAGCAAGCAGGCTGAGCCAAAGCAGTCCTGAGAAGGCATAGAATAAGAGCACAAGAGCATAAATGCACAAGGGGAAAGTGCTTTTGTGCGCTTTGCTTACGCAATACACAATACGAGATAGGAGTTTTTAAAGATGGTGGAAATTTCAGCTTCGATGGTAATGAAACTACGGAAGATGAGCGGGCAGGGAATGATGGACTGCAAAAAGGCCCTTGCCGAAGCGAACGGTGATGTTGAACAGGCTATAGAGGTACTGAGAAAAAAGGGACTTGCAACTTTAGCGAAGCGCACTGAGCGTGAGACTTCTGAGGGGGTAGTTGTCAGCAAAAGAAGTGAGGACGGCAAGGTTGCTGTGATGGCAACTCTTTGCTGCGAGACTGATTTTGTAGCCAGGAGCGGTGATTTTGTGGCGGCGGCGGCAGCTTTGGCGGACTATGCATTGGCCTGTCCGGCAGATGGGGGGGTGGAGAATGTCCTCGGGACGTCTGTTGACGGTAAGAAGTTCAGTGACATCATAGCTGAAATAGTTAGTAAGACCGGCGAAAAAATACAGGTGGGCGATTTCGCTAAGTATGAGCTGGATGGACCCGGGCTTATAAGCACATACGTTCACTTCAACGACAAAGTCGGCACGATGGTACAGATTGAGACCAGCGATGAACGAGTAGCGTCGGCAGATGCGCTGAAACAGACGGCGGTTGATATAGCGATGCATATTACCGCAACGAAGCCATTGGCGCTGGATAAGGACGGCATTAGTTCTGAGACAGTTGAGAAGGAAAAAGCTGTTTTCGCCGAGCAAGTCAAAAATAAACCTGCAAATATCATTGACAAAATTGTGGAAGGCAAGATGAAGAAGTTCTTTACAGAGAACTGCCTTGTTGAACAGCGATTTGTCAAGGACGATAGCAAAACCATTGCTCAGGTTTTAGATGAGGCCACCAAAGGCGGCGGCGAAGCGAAAATAAAAAGATTCGTGCGATTCGAAATCGGGTAGCAGATAAGAAAAACAAGAAGAATTAACCGCATTAAAAATCTCTGCGGCAAAAAAGTAAAATGGCAAAGAGCAAATATAAGCGTGTGCTACTGAAGCTTTCCGGGGAAAGTTTTTGCAAGGCCGGAGAATTCGGCATTGACGGCGCTGCGCTTGAGTCAATTGCTAAAAGGATATCAGAGATTTGTAAGCTCGGCCCGCAGGTTGCGGTCGTGGTCGGCGCAGGTAATTTTCTGCGGGGAGAGAGATTTTCCGAGGTCAGCGGGATACCGAGAAACACGGCTGATTATATGGGGATGCTGGCTACTATTATAAACGCCTGTGCGCTGCAGGAGATTCTTGAGAAGCTCGGCCAGCCAACAAGGGTCCTCAGCGCTATTGAAGTTGCAGCAATGTGCGAGCCGTTTATCCGAAGACGTGCGATTCGCCATCTCGAGCAAGGAAGAGTAGCGATATTGGCCGGCGGAACCGGAAATCCCTTCTTTACAACCGATACCTGTGCGGCACTTAGAGCAACGGAGCTCGATGTAAAACTACTGATTAAGGCAACCAAGGTGGACGGTGTTTACGACGATGACCCGCAGATTAATC
>CAYYFT010000067.1:0-7998 GCA_964471015.1 uncultured Pirellulales bacterium
AACAAAAGAATTATGAGCTGTCATCGAAAATAGCTGAGAGATTAAAAAAGGCGTTGGAATCATACACCAGTCGATATGTATTAACGGAATGCAGCGCCTGTAAGATGCAGATAGAGCATATAAGCGGAGCAAAAGTTGTGCATCCGATTAAGATTATAGCGGAGAGCTACAAAAGAGCGTAAGAGCGTAAGTCATAATTGTATGGGGTAATGTAGCTGACAATATATTATTGAACGAAGGGTGAAGATATTCAGGTGAGTAAAATAAAGACATTCATTCTGGTTGTAATAATTTTTATTTCAAGTATACCTTTGGTTGTAGTGGGTGCTGTTTTATTCTGGTTTAATTTGCCTCATATATATACGCCGCCTGCTCTTACACCTGAGAATGTTACTGCCTATAACAGATGCATCGAATTTATTAGGAATCATGACGTTCCAAAGCGATTTATTTGCTTGGCGGCGTTTGATGATGACCCAAGAAAGAATGAGGTGGTCAAAGGCAAAGTGTACATTGGAGAAATTTGTAAAATGCTGGCTGACCCATCCGTGAGTGTTAAGCGAAAACTGAAGGCTCGCGAGAGTTGGGATAAGCGGGTAAATAATTCTACTCGACTAGCGCAGCAGAAGTTGGAGTCGGAGATACAGAAAATTGCATACCAACTTCTTCGGGTTAAGTGTGTCAGATTCCACAAAGAAGATGATATGATATTATTTTATAAAACTTACGGCCCATTAGAATCCGCGTCAACCGGCCCCGGTGTTGTTTATTCTTTAGCTGGGAGAGATCCCAGTGAGGTTAAGAGCGAAGCTTTAGACCTATACAGGCCCTTTATTAAAATAGGAGGCAACTGGTATATGTCAAGACACCTCCTATTAATTGGCCCACGGTTTAAAATGAACCACGCGTCTAATCCTGAATCGCTAATTGACCGTTCATTGAGGACAAAAGGTTTAAATCTCGGCGAAGGGGATAAATAAACCGGGGAAATTGGCGATGGAATGGGCAAAAGGAAATTTTAATGAGGCGGTTTTGTGGGAGTATCGAATGTCGAAGTAATGCGATGACCAGATCCCTCGACTCCGTCCGCCTGCGGCGGACTTCGCTCGGGATGACATAGGGTTGCGCTTCGGTCGGGATAACCTTTCATTTGAAAATTGCGGGGCGCCCACAGGACAAGCTGCCGGAGGGCGCAGAGAGAATTTAATTAGGTGAGAAGTAAGCTTATGCCACTATTGCTGCTTTATGGGTTATGCTCCTGAAATTTGCAGTAGAGGACTTCAGTATTTTTCATCAATTCAAGTCCTTTTATCCAGCCTAATGTTGTTAAAGCTATGCTAATTAATATGACACTAAGCGCAAGTGCCATACCAAGGGCAAGTTCCTTCGAAAAAACAACGAGCACCACAAAAGCAAGAGGTATCAGGAGCACAAAGAGCTTTGAAAAGGCCAGGAGTATTATAAGAGCGACAATTACTAAAAAGGCAAGCTCCAGAGAAGTTCCAAAGTAGGTTCTAAGAGTTGCAACGATTGCCGGGGAATTTTTAAGGAATGCCGGAAGACCTTTCCAGAGCAGTAACACTCCTGAGACCAGTGCACAAGGCCCAAGTGTCGTGCAGACCATCATAAAGGATGTTATCCACTCGTGATGGGTCTTGTCATCCTGAGAAGCTTTTTCGTTAATTATAATATCGGCCTGTCTTAGCCTTTTAGATACATCCCGCCGGCGATGCCGTCCCTTTGGTATATCCGGGAAAATGTTTTCCCATCTTTCACCTATAAGGCATCTGTATAACCATTTTAAGGGGAACCAAGGTTGAAAATAATTTGCGGTTGTTACAACATGGAGTAAAGAGAAAATTTCCTGAAGACAGTAGCCAACGGCATAGGCTAATCCGATGCCGATGATGTAGAATATGATATTGGCTGATTTTGGGATGATGTTGATATTGATAGATTTTTTTGAGATATCTATCCCGCCCCAAACGTATAAAAAACTGAGTATGACTAAAATGCCGCCCAGGATATAAATTACATCCCTGACGATGAAATTCCTAATTGATTTGGTCAGTTTTTTCATAAGAGGTCTCCCATTCTATAGATTGTATTATGGTGGACATTCCGATAAAGATTCCTTCATTCCAGGGATTACACCCAATCTATTTATACAAAGTCAAATCGGCTTAAATAACCCGCAACATTGATTTTATTTGGATTATTCTATATATTAATTGCGGAAAATAAGGTTAAATTGGCGAGAAATCGGCTATGACATCAGCAAAAGAAAAACTCAAAGAGGCGGTGTTGTGGGAGCCAAGTGGCGATAAAAAGGCTCAATGTAAGTTGTGCAATCATCGGTGTGTGATTGATGAGGGCAAATTAGGCAGGTGCTGGGTTCGCAAAAATATAGACGGCGTGCTGTACTCGCTAAATTACGATAAGGTCTGCTCAGCTAATCCCGACCCGATTGAGAAGAAGCCGTTGTTTCATTTTCAGCCTGGTTCGAGGAGTTTTTCTATCGCCACGATGGGCTGTAATTTTCGCTGTGAGTTTTGCCAAAACTGGCAGATAAGCCAGGCGGCTCGAATTGATGGACAGGCAATCAGCCCGGAACGGATTGTTTCGGCGGCTGTTCGCAATGGATGCAAGTCAATCGCTTATACCTATACCGAGCCGACGATTTTTATGGAGCTGTGCAATGATTGTGGTCGGCTGGCAAAAAAGCAAGGGCTGAAAAATGTTTTTGTCAGTAACGGCTATGAGACCATCGAGGCGATCGATTTTGCCAGTGACTGGCTTGACGGGATAAACGTTGACTTAAAGTCCTTCAGTGAGGATTATTACAAAAGGTTGTGTAAAGCGCATCTGCAACCGGTGCTCGATACGATTAAATACATTGCAAAGGAGACGAACATTTGGCTTGAGGTTACGACTTTACTGGTTCCGGGCGAGAATGACAGCGATGATGAGATGAAGAAATTGGCTGAGTTTATCGTTAATGAGGCTGGTGCCGATGTTCCCTGGCATATCAGTCGATTTTATCCGCAATATAAGTATCTGGATTCAGTTTCGACGCCGATGGAGACCCTCAAACGTGCGGAAGAGATAGGTAAAGCGGCGGGGCTGCATTATGTTTATCTTGGTAATGTGCCGGGGTCGAAATCGGAGAGCACTTTTTGCTATAACTGCGGCAAGGAGTTGATTGAACGTATTGGCTACCGAATGCTGGCCAACCGTATAACGAATTCATGCTGTCCCGACTGCGGGGCAAAAATAGCAGGCTTCGAATTGTGATTTATAACCAATCCGTGCCCTCTCTGCCTTTCAGCAGCATTTTGAACACGTCACGAGTCATAGGGATATTATAGTCATACGAGGCCAGAATCCTGGAATCAGTAACACTAATAACCCTTACGGTTAGATAGACCCTGTCCGAAGCTGCTGCGTAACTGCCAACGACCACCGCCTGTGCGTTGTGTTTGGTGCTGATTTCCGACAGTTCACGGCTGAGTAAAAATTCACCTGAGCTTTCCTTGATAAAAATTTCTGTGCGTAACTTCATCTCTATGGCGGTGTAGCCGAGTTGTTTGAACCGTGACGAGATTTGTTCAGAGACCATTTTGCCAAACGTAGAGGACTCTTTCAAATCATCGAGGTTGACAAAACTTGCGACCAGAAGCGGACCGTTCTTGAGCATCTCTTTAGGCAGGTTTTTGGTGAGGTATTCCGCAGCTTTATAATTAGCGTTGGTGATAACATCGTCGTTCACATCAACGAGCCTTATGTTGTTCTCAGCGGCGGCCAAAAGTATTTCGTGTTCAGCTTTTTCGCGCTCTGCGAGGTCTTTGAGCATTTCCATTTTGGCCTCATCCCGAGCCTTTCGTAATTCGTAGCTGTCGTATTTTGATTCAGAAATGTCGAGAGCCGGCTTGGTTTTTGAAGTTTTGGCAGTTTCATTGCAGCCGACGAATGCCCAGCAAATCAATGCCAATAAGGTTAATTTCATAATATGTTTAGTCATTGGATAATAACCTCCACTGCTTTTTGCTGTATTGTACCTAAAAATGACTTTAATAAAAACATCTGGATTCCCGCTTTCGCGGGAATGACAGAAAACAGCAGGCAGTTTTGTTATAAGCTCTATATATCCGGCAAATTTTATGCTGTCAAGTTTTTTTGGATAGATGAGGGTGTGATAGTCTGCTGAAGTTAGTAAAATTGCGTGCAATTGGGACGGTTTTTGGCTAAAATTGATAATTCGAGGTCAGTAGTTTGTAACGGTGAGATAATTGTGAAGATAATCGCAGATGTAAATATACCGTTTGTGAAGGATTGTTTTTCGTCTATCGGCGAAGTTGAGGTTTTCGGCGGTCGGGAGATAACACCAGACGTTGTCGGTGATGCCGATTGCTTACTGGTTCGCAGCGTTACGAGGGTGGATTCGGATTTGTTAGCCGGCAGCAAGGTTCGTTTCGTAGGCACAACCACTATCGGCTTTGACCATATAGATGTTGAATACCTGGCGAGAAACAATGTTGATTTTGCGTCGGCGCAGGGGTCGAATGCTAATTCAGTTGCCGAATATGTCATCGCTGCTCTTCTTTCAGTGGGGAAAAAACATAATATTGAGTTGGCAGGCAAATCGATAGGAGTTATAGGTGTTGGTAACTGTGGCAGCAGGGTAGTGCGAAAGTGTGCAGCTTTGGGGATGAAAGTTTTTCTAAACGACCCGCCGCTGCAAAGGCAAACCGGAGATGCAAAATATCTGCCGATAGAAGAGCTTTACGATTGTGATTTCATAACGCTTCATACGCCGTTGACTTTTGAAGGGGATGACAAGACATTTCATCTGGCTGACGAGAAATTTTTCGAGTTACTCAAGGCAAATTGTGTTTTTATAAACACTTCTCGCGGCGGCGTTGTTGAAACACCGGCTTTGAAAAAGACCATCGATTCAGGTAAGTTGAAAGCTGTTGTGCTGGATGTGTGGGAAAGTGAGCCGAATATAGATAATGAGCTTTTGCGGATGGTTGACATTGGCACGCCGCACATAGCGGGCTATTCACTTGACGGTAGGATTGCGGGAATGATTATGATATATAAGGCGGTGTGCGAGTATTTCGGGGTTGAAGCTAAATTTGACGTTGAGTCGTTTTTGCCTGAAGCGGGTGTTCCGCAATTGAAGATAGATCCGAACAGCGGTGATGAGCAGGATGTGCTGCGGGAAGCTGTCGAGAGGATTTACAGAATTAGCGAAGACGACTCGAAGCTGCGGCAGATTTTGGATGTGCCGGCAGAAAGAAGAGGTGAATTTTTTGATAGCTTGCGCAAGAATTATTCTGTGCGGAGGGAATTTCAAAATACGAAAATAGAATTCGCTGCAGGGAACACGGAGAATTTAAGTAAAAAGTTAAAAGGAATAGGATTTAAAATTGCAAGTTTGTAAAGTGTTTGAAAAATTGTGGTTCTGATTAGTTAGGATTGGTATGCCTGGAGTTAGATGTCCAAAATGCGGCAAGAGGATACGTTTCTTTTTGGAGAGGTTTTTACGGCCAACTTATGCCAGTTTGAGATGCCCGTTTTGTAATGTACGATTGGAACTTGTAAATGCAGGACTGTGTCATTTTCTAAGCGGTATTATCTTTGCCACAGCTCTTGTCTTGCTTTTTTTTATGCAGCCTCCCTTTATGTGGGTATGGATTATTCTGTTGGGCGTTTTATGTTGGTTTTTGAACATTTTTATTGTCTGGTTACTTGGCCAATGGGGAGTGTGGTATTACGAACTTTCAGAGTTAGTGAAGTTAAGGTGGCTCTCAGCGGTGAATGTAATTAGTACGGTAGTTGCCGGAGTTTGGGTTCTTTTTATGGCCAGGATGCTTTTGCTGCCATATTGGAAGATGGTTGCGGACTTCAATTTGCTGGATGAACGGATAGGCGAGATGGTCGAGCATTATAAAAAGCTATTTAGCGTACAAGGCGTGATTGGATTAATAATTGGTTTTTTATCTGTTGTGACCTCGGGAACTACAGGTCTTATCAAAGGCAGACTGCGCAGGCGAGCTGTCGAAAAATCACTGTCACGAACGATATCACAAGATTAAATAATTTTTCAGAGGTTTCTTCTTATATAACATAGATGGAAGTAACAATGAGGTCGGGACAGAAGAATTTAGCAAATGTAGTCAAATGGAAAGGAGGAAAACTGGATTTTTCCGGGGGGACTTTGGTGATGGGGGTTTTGAATGTTACGCCGGATTCATTCAGCGACGGGGGCCAGTTTCTCGATGCCGATAAGGCGATTGAGAGGGCTGAGCAAATGGCCGGCGAAGGCGCTGCGATAATAGATGTGGGCGGAGAATCAACGAGGCCGGGTTCTGAACTGGTATTAGCTTCTGAACAGATAAGGCGGGTTGTGCCGGTGATAGAAGTGCTTGCGAAAAAAGTCGATGTGCCGATTAGCATCGATACTTACAATTACGAAGTTGCTAAGGTGGCTCTGGAGGCTGGTGCGGCGATGATAAACGATATTACCGCTTTGAGCGATGAGCGGATGGGGGGATTGGCAGCTAAGCAGGGTGTGCCGATTGTTTTGATGCATATGCAGGGAACACCAGTGACGATGCAAGTTGAGCCAAAATACAAAGATGTGGTTGGTGAGGTTTGCCAGTTTCTATTGGAGCGGGCGGAGCGGGCGGAGCAGTTCGGAATTGCCAAAGGTAAAATTTTTATTGACCCCGGAATTGGGTTTGGCAAGACGACTGAGCATAATCTTTTACTTTTGAGAAATATTGACAGGTTTGTCGATAGCGGCTACCGTGTTTGTGTCGGGACCAGTCGCAAGAGTTTTATCGGCAGAATAACAGGCAAGGAAAATCCAGCAGAGCGAATATTCGGCACTGCGGCAACGGTTGCTTTATGCGTTGCAGCGGGGGTTTCAATTGTGCGGGTGCACGATGTAGCGGAAATGGTTGATGTGGTTAAAATAATCAATGCAGTAGAGCATATAAAGGTGTGATATGAGTATAAGCAGTCATTTGGGTATTGTTTTGCTGATAATCGCAGGGGTGGTAACAATCATCGGTGTTGTTGTAATAGTAGCTGTTGAAGCAAGGCGTATGGAAAAGGAGCAGCCGTCCATATTATCAGGCATATCGAGAAAGAGAAGCGATAAAGCGGAAAACGAATCATAGTATAAAAAACGATTTTAGGTAAGCTCTAAAGCGAGGTTGAGGGCTTCGGTTGTGTTTTTGACGAAGGCGAATTTTAGGCCTTTTTTGGCTTCTTTGGGGACTTCGGGGAGGTCCTTTTTGTTTCTGGCGGGCAGGATTACGGTTTTTATGCCGGCTTGTTTTGCGGCGAGGATTTTTTCCTTCAGGCCGCCAATAGGTAAGACCAGGCCTCGCAGAGTTATCTCACCAGTCATTGCCACGTCCGGGCGAGTCGGCTTGCCAAGAATCAGTGAGACCAGTGAGGTGAACATTGCGACACCTGCGCTTGGGCCGTCTTTGGGAATTGCACCTGCTGGGACGTGGATATGATAATCGATTTTTTTGAATCTGCCGGGTTCGATTTTTAGCTTTTTGGCGTTTGCTTTTATGATTGAAAAGGCAGCCTGCGCACTTTCTTTCATAACATCGCCGATGTGGCCGGTTAGTAACAGTTGGCCTTTGCCGGGCATAGAGGCGGATTCGATAAAGAGCAGCTCACCGCCGACGGGCGTAAAGGCGAGTGCGGTTGCGACGCCGGGTATTCCTGTTCGCAAGGCCAGCTCGGATTCGAATTGTGGAGGGCCTAATATTTTCGCAAGGTCTTTTCTGTCGATAGTGGCTCGCCTCTTTCGGCTCTTTGCGATTTGAGTGGCAACGGCCCTGCAGATAGCGGCTATATTCCTTTCGAGGTTACGAACCCCGGCTTCGCGAGTGTAATCGCGAATTATTGCAAGAGTTGCTTCGTCTTTTATGGTCAGGCGGCTTTTGCTTAAGCCGTGCTCGGCAAATT
>CAYYFT010000068.1:0-7870 GCA_964471015.1 uncultured Pirellulales bacterium
CATATTGTCGATTTGGATGGAGCCAGGGTCGGCAAACCTGTCAATACCGATACAATACAGAGGCTAACAGCTCTTGGGCAGCTCAAAATCGAGGTCGGCGGCGGATTGCGTGAGGAGGATTCCATAAAACAATTGTTTAGTATGGGGGTAGAAAGGGTAATAATAGGAACCAAGGCCGTAAGCGACTTCGAGTGGTTCAGCCGAATGGCCGAGAAGTTCAATGGTAAAATTGCGCTCGGCCTTGATGCGCGAGGCTCTAAGGTAGCCACTGATGGCTGGGAAAAAAACGCTTCTGAGCCTTTATTGGAACTCGCAACCAAAGCGGCGAAATTGCCCCTGGCGGCAATAATATATACCGACATTACCAAGGATGGTATGTTGGCAGGGCCAAACCTCGAACGAACAAAAACGCTGGCCGAGGCGGTGGGGATTGCTGTTATCGCTTCCGGTGGCGTAAGAGAGATAGCCGATATAAAGAAGCTGGCTAAAGTAGGGGTTGAAGGAGTAATAATCGGCAGAGCTTTATACGAAGGCACGCTGAATCTCTCAGACGCAATAGAAGCAGCAAAATAGCCATCATTGACAGCGTTTCCCCACCATTATTGCGAAAAAAGCTGCATTTGGGGGCGATAATTACCCATTTTAACGCCAAAAAAGGGGAAATTCTGTTGAAAGTTCGAGGTGGATGTGTTATACTATAATTGGAGGCGCGTTTTGCTCCGTCGGGCCACTGTTTTAAGCCGTGCTTCGTTGGGCCGGGAGGGCGGATTTGCAACACGGGGAAACGGACGAGGTAAGTATAGCAAAGAAAAAGGATACAAAGAACTGTGGAAATATCACCGGCGGGCAGCTACTTCTTTTGCTGCTGATAACATCCCTAATGACTACCGCGGCGGCGGCTGCTACCGGTGAGGGTGAGGTGGATGTTAGCATCGTTCATCAGGAACTGGAAGGCTTTGGAGCCTCCAATGTCTGGTCCGGATATGGGCTTGTGAACCTTGGCAATAACGACCCAAATATCTATGATGTTATCTTCGGTGACCTGGGGCTTGATATACTCCGCTTAAGAAATACCTATGGGTATAGCGGGTATAGCGCCGACTACATAAACAATTGTGAACATACAGTAACAAATGGCAGGGCACGGACCGGCAGACCGCTGAAAATTATGATTTCCTCGTGGTCTCCAAAGGCCTCTCTCAAAAGCAACGGCAGTGTAAGCGGCGGAGGCGACGCAACTCTCAAAAAAGATGCTGGTGGCTTTATGTATGATGAGTATGCCGACTGGTGGGCGGACAGTCTGGACCAATATGCCAGCCAAGATATGGTTGCCGACTACATTAATATGCAAAATGAACCTGATTTCGATGCCTCTTGGGATTCCTGCCGATTTGAACCCTCGGAGACTTCGAGCATCGCCGGCTACGATGAGGCATTCGAAGCGGTCTATTCAGAGCTTTATTCTCGGATGGGTCCTAATATGCCGAAAATGCTCGCCCCGGAAACTACCGGCTTGAGCAGGGCCGGACAATATATAAGCGCACTGGACGATTTATCCCACGTTTACGGTTACGCTCACCATCTCTACAACTGCAATGATGGCGGTAAAGCCGGTTGTGCTTCAAATCCGGATAATTATATCCCCGCAATGACCAGCTTCGGTTCCGCATACAACAACAAGCCCATTCTGCAGACAGAATACTCCGATGATACACACGTAACCTCTTATGAAGCTTGTATGGATCTTGCAGTTTTAATGCATAACGCTCTGACAGTTGAGGGGGCATCGGGATACCTGTACTGGCAGCTGACCTACGGTGCGGACGAGGGCCTGGTGAGTATTACCAATACAAGCTGGACCATAAATCCCATATATTACGCCTTCAAGCACTACTCTGCCTTTACCGACCCCGGCTGGTATCGCGTTGATGCATCGCTTGATGGGCTCGGTACGAGCTTCCTGCGAATGTCTGCATACATCAGTCCCGACAGTAACCAGCTGAGCGTAATAATAATCAATACTTCTTCTTCACATGCTGTTGACCTTGACCTTTCCTTTATCGGCTTCGATGTTGAAAGCGGCGATGTCTATCGAACGAGCGTATCGGAAAATTGCGTTCTCGTAGGAGCGTTCGATGATTCTGTACCCTTGAACGTGCCCGAATATTCAATCACAACTGTTGCGATGACAGGGGTGCTCGTTCCCACAGACTGCCAGGAAGTGCAAGAGCTTGGTTACGCTTTGCCGGCAGACTTAAGCGGTAATTGTTATGTGGACTACGCGGACCTCGAGACAATAGCTTACTACTGGCTCTATACAAACTGCGACGAACTCAACGACTGTGATGGAGCCGACTTTGAGCCGACGGATGGTGCCGTTGATTTCTTCGACTTCAGCACATTTGCATCGCAGTGGATGCAGTGTAATGACCCAGAAGACTCGAACTGCACGCCAAACTGGCCGTAAAAGTTTGTAAAAACGGCAGAAAACCTTGATTTATGAGGACAGTCGTGATATAATATGCTTTCCTTGCAGAGGACTGCGAGGAAGCCCCCTTAGGGGTGCGCTGGCTGTTTAAATAGCGACCTTTTTAGGAGTGATGAAAAATGAGGAGACACCAAGCCAATTCGAGGTATTTTTCTCTGCGAAAAGCTACAATAAAAATTGTCGCAATTGTGGCAATATGCCTGTTTTTAACGCAGGCAGCTCCGGCGGCAACCGTGAACATTAATTTAAACACTACGCACCAGACCATCAGGGGCTTTGGCGGTATGAATTTTCCCAGATGGGGCCATGGTTTACAAAATAATACCCAGGTTGATACGGCTTTTGGTAACGGTCCCGGCCAACTCGGCTTTACAATTATGCGTATCGATGTTCCGCCTGACAATTACTACTGGAGCTGGACAGTTTCTGCTGCACAAAGAGCTAAAAGCCATGGGGCGATTATCCTTGCAACTCCGTGGTCGCCTCCGGCATCTATGAAAACTAACGGCAATCTAATACAGGGTGAACTTAAGACTGATTCGTATGATGATTATGCAGACTATTTAAGTGCTTTTGCTGATTATATGTCATCGAACGGGGCCTCTTTGTATGCCATCTCTCTTCAGAACGAACCCGATTGGTTGCCGGATTACGAATCGTGTGGATGGAGTCCAACCCAAATGCGAACATTTCTTGACAATAATGCATCCGTAATTCCAACCAAGATACTTGCATCAGAAACCGTTCATTATAAAAGCGATTATTATACCGCTTTATCTACTGCATCGGAGCTGGATATCTATGGTGACCATCTTTACGGAGGAACTCCTACCAGCGTATCCAAAGAACATTGGATGACTGAACACCTTGTGCTCGACACTAACTACCCGGCCGTTCTTGCCACAGGCAAGGAAATACACGATTGTATGGCGAACAATTACAGTGCCTATATATGGTGGTATATAAGAAGATTCTACGGCCCAATGGACGAAGACGGAAGTATCACCAAACGCGGTTATGTTATGAGCCAATACGCTAAATTCGTCCGGCCGGGATACACCAGGGTAAGTGCGACAGCCAGCCCTTCTCCTGGTGTTTATGTAACTGCGTATAAAAGCGGCGACACTCTGGTTATTGTTGCTATAAACCAGAACTCGTCTTCCAGGGAAGTGACGTTTTCGCTGTCTGGTGGCAGCGTCAGCATTTATACAAAGTATGAAACAACAAGTAGTAATAATGTAAGTAACATGGGCTCTGTTGGCAGTACTAATACTCTGGCTGGGTATAGTATAAACACTTTTGTTGGCACTATTGGCGGCGGTATTCCCGGTGACCTCAATGAGGACTTGAAGGTGGACTTTATAGATTTTGCGATACTCGGTCAGGGCTGGCTGACAACTTACGATATATATACATTGGCCGATATCGCCGATAACTGGCTGTTTGGAACTTGATGCTTAAATTGCATAAGATTGCGTAAGAGTAAAGCAGTCACTGGCTGAACACTGACTGTACCGGGCCGGATAACTGTGGAGGTGCAGATTTTGAGACTATAGACGGCGTAGTTGATTTCTACGACTTTAGCGATTTTGCTATGCAGTGGATGCAGTGTAACGACCCCGAAGACCCGAATTGCACGCCAAACTGGTAGGCTAAAAATAGAAAGAAGCTGTTGCAGCGTCCTTAGTCCCCCTCTCATCAAGGAGGTCTCACGCATTACAACCACGCAGAACTCGCAGAAAAAATGTTGCGTGCTCCTCACCTTTGCTATATATATGTCAAACATATCCGGAAGAACAGGCTGTTTTGCTGATAAAAACCGTATTTTACAGCTATTATGGGTTAGAAATAAGGTTGTTCGGGGTAAGGGAAACTACCCTGCGGGGGTAAACCTGGAATAAAGTAAAGGAGCAAACTATGCAGGACGGAACACAAAAACTCTCTCTCGGGGAGAAAATCGGTTACAGTACGGGTGATGCCGCATCAAACATATTTTTTCAAACCTTTATTTTATTTATCACTATCTTTTATACGGATGTGTTTGGCCTGCCTGCCGCAGCAATAGGCACCATGTTTTTGGTTACCAAAATATGGGACGCCGTTAATGACCCGATGATGGGTATGATTGCGGACCGCACCAATACTCGATGGGGTAAATTTCGTCCCTATTTGATCTGGTTTGCCATACCGCTTGGTATAATCGGCGTACTAACATTTACAACTCCTGATTTAAGTGTCACGGGTAAACTCATCTACGCTTACGTTACCTATACATTGTTGATGATGGCTTATACGATTGTTAATGTGCCCTATTCGGCGCTAATGGGTGTTATGACACCTAATTCAAATGAGCGAACGGTGCTCTCCACTTTCCGGTTTTTTGCGGCATTCATTGCAACGATCGTTGTTCAATACTCCGTTTTGAGGTTGGTCGGTAAATTCGGAAAAGACAATCCTGCTGTTGGCTGGCAATGGGCCATGGGTATTCTGTCTACGTTGGCGGTTGTTTTGCTTTTCATCACGTTCTTTACGACCAAAGAACGTGTTCATCCCCCCAAGGGCCAGAAAACTTCATTCAAGCAGGACCTTGTCGACCTGGCAACCAATAAACCGTGGGTGTTGATTGGCAGCGCGACGATTTTCCAGCTTATTTACATTGTTATGCGCAACGGTGCCATCATGTACTATTTCAAGTATTTTGTACGAGGTCAAGAGGTAATGTTTTTCGGCGAAGTTTCCTATGCGAAGTTGGTCTCTACATTCATGATTGCAGGAACCGTAGCGACGATTATCGGAGTTGTTCTAACGAGCCGTATTAGTAGAGCCATAGGCAAATCGGTAGCATACGCAACCTTTTTGGGTATTGCCGGTCTATCTTCAGGGGCCTTCTTTTTCTTAAGACCGGAAAGCACTACTATCATGTTTATTCTCCAACTGATTACATCATTTTCTGTCGGTCCCGTATCAGTATTACAGTGGGCAATCTATACAGATACAGCAGATTATGGTGAATGGAAGAAGGGACGCCGCGCTACTGGGCTGATAATGTCCGCATCGCTGTTCGCGCTTAAATTCGGGATAGCAGTAGGCGTTTCCTCTTTGGCATGGATTCTTGGCGCCTATGGGTATCAGCCCAATGTAGACCAGACGGAAAAAGGATTGCTCGGTATACGCCTGGTTATGAGTATTTACCCTGCCATTTTCGCCCTGCTTGGTATGGTCTTTATGTTCTTCTATCCGTTGAACAAAAAGCTGATGCATCAGGTCGAGACCGAACTGATTGAGCGCAGGAAGACAGCAGAAAGTGCCACGGTCTCCGGAGGAGTGGGATTATGAGTGCTTATCCTGCAACTTTCGATTCGGCTGCTACAGAAGGAGCACATGGGTGAAATTACAGAGTTCGGCAATAAACGTCTGTCTAATTGTGCTGGTTTTCACTTCTGCTGTAGGTTGTAGCACTGACCAGCCGGCGCTGAAGGACGTATTCGCAAAGGATTTTCTCATCGGCGGCGCTCTGAATGATGACGTTGTTAATGGTAAAGACCCCAAAGCCGCCGCCATTGCCGAGAAACACTTCAGCACCATCACGGCTGAAAACGTTATGAAGTGGATGCATATTCACCCGGAGCCGAACAAATATGACTTTGCTGCGACTGACCGTTTCGTGGACTTCGGCCAAAAGAACAATATGTTCATCGTCGGCCACACCCTCGTCTGGCACTGGCAAACACCTAAATGGGTGTTTGTGGACGATGCCAACAATCCACTGACCCGTGAAGCATTGCTTGCTCGTATGAAAGACCACATATTCACCGTCGTCAGCCATTATAAAGGCCGAGTCAACGGATGGGATGTTGTCAACGAGGCGCTCGATGACAACGGGCAGCTACGAAAAACCAAATGGATGGAAATTATCGGCGAAGATTTCATCGCCAAGGCCTTCAAATTCGCTCACGAAGCCGACCCCAGCGCCGAGTTGTATTACAACGATTTCAGCCTTGAAAATCCAGCCAAACGCGACGGCTGTGTTCGCCTCGTGAAAGACCTCCAGTCCAAAGGTGTCCACATCGACGGCGTCGGTCTGCAGGGTCAGGCCTGGCGTCTGGAACCTGATGCTCCTTCGCGCGAAAATCTCGAGGATTTCATCAATGCTGTCTCTGCACTCGGCGTCAAGGTTATGGTTACCGAAATGTGCATTGACGTCCTGCCCAAAGCCATCTACCAGCCCGGTGCTGACCTTAAACAGCGGGCTGAATTACGCGAAGAACTTAATCCTTATCTCGATGGCCTGCCTGACCGGATGCAGAAAAAGCTTGCAGACCGTTACGCCGAGCTTTTCTCGCTTTATCGAAAACACGCCGACAAAATCAGTCGTGTAACTCTCTGGGGCGTTTATGACAAAACAAGCTGGCTCAACAACTGGCCTGTCAGGGGACGCACTAACTACCCGCTTTTGTTTGATCGTAACTACCAGCCTAAGCCGGCTTTTTATGCCGTTGTCAAAACGGCTCAGAGTGGTAAGTAATATGAAACTGTAAAATTTGAAGGGAATTTTTATGAGGTCTTTTATAATGGCTGCATTAGGATTGGCATTTGTGTCCGGCTGCTCACAGCAGTACTCCGGAAATTTTAAAAATCCCATTATCCCCGGCTCTTATCCCGACCCGAGTATCTGCCGAGTGGGCGACGATTATTACACTGTGCACAGCACCTTTGAGTATTTCCCGGGCGTTCCTATTTTCCACAGTAAAGACCTGGTGAACTGGCGGCAAATCGGATATTGCCTGACCCACAAAAGCCAACTGCTGCTTGATGGGGTTCGGCCTTCGGGAGGTATTTATGCGCCTACTATTCGCTACCACGACGGCACATTTTATGTGGCGACTACCTGCGTGGATTGCGGCGGAAATTTTTATGTCACTGCCAAAGACCCGGCAGGCCCCTGGTCGGAGCCGATTTGGATAAGTGACGGAGGCGGCATTGACCCGTCATTTCTTTTCGATGACGACGGCACAATCTATTACCACCGGCAGCATGGAGGACGTTACGGCTGCACTGCTCAGTCAACATTCAATATCAAAACCGGCGAGCTCCAGGGAGAATTGAAAGAAATATGGCGCGGCACCGGAGGCATTTGGCCTGAAGGCCCGCATTTGTATAAAATCAACGGAAGGTATTACCTGATGATTTCAGAGGGCGGAACCAGCTACGGCCATATGGTAACCGTTGCCCGCAGCGATTCGCCATGGGGACCCTTTGAACCAAATCCGAACAATCCTATACTTACGCACCGTGAACTCGACGGCAACCCAATCCGTGCTGTCGGGCATGCAGACCTTGTTGAAACCCCTGACGGCTGGTGGCTGGTTTGTCTGGCCATCC
>CAYYFT010000069.1:0-7781 GCA_964471015.1 uncultured Pirellulales bacterium
ATACGGCTACAGCGCCATCGAGAACACGCAGAGACCGTTCGACCTCAGCAGTAAAATCAATGTGGCCTGGTGTATCAATAAGGTTAATTTCAAAATCCTTCCAGGGACATTTCGTTGCAGCTGAAGTAATAGTAATGCCCCTTTCCTGCTCCTCTTCCATAAAGTCCATAACTGCGGTGCCGTTGTGGACTTCCCCCATTTTGTAGGTTTTGCCTGTATAATAGAGTATGCGCTCGGTTACCGTCGTTTTGCCGGCATCGATATGAGCTATAATTCCGATATTGCGTAATTGTTCCAATTTGTTCATTGTTCATTCCTGCACAACCTGTCCTGAGCAACGTCGAAGGAGCAGGAATCTATATTAACTGCCAAAATCCTAACATAAACCACAAAAATTGTCTATTACTGAAAGAAAAAAGGATAACTATCCCAAGGATTGTGGGCGAATTTTTAGGATTTTGCAGCATCGCTCAAGTTTTAGCTCATTGCTGACCGAAGGAACTATAAATCTAATCATTTTTGGTCTCCTTACCGTGCTTTTTAGCTAACCATCGGCAAGGAGACTAAAATGTTAGGAGAGCAAAAATGCAGCCTTCTGACCTTATACCAAAGAATCTTTGGGTAAACCTTACTGTTGTGCTGCCTGGTATGGTCACGTATGGGACTTGGCGGCTGGTAATCTTCTATACCGGCTATGCGGAAATAAACTTCGAGAAAATTGACGGCTCTTTGGTTCTTACCCTAAGTGTCCTCTTTGCCATATCGCTTATCCAGCAGGCATTTGGTATAACAGTCGAGGCGTTCCTAACTGCAGTATCGCGTATTATGAAAAACTTCTGGCCATCATTTTATTTGCTGTTCGTAGGAAGATTCTCGGCCCTTGCCAAAGACCAGTTGACCGAAGGCGCTCTCAGGACATTGGGGCAGTTCTTTCTCTCTCTGAATTTGGCTATCGGGCAGGGTTTGGTGTTTTTATTTACTTATGCCATTCAAGGCAGGTGTGAAAAACCGCCGGAGCCTTGGCTGTTTTATGTCCTTGGTGTAATCATTGCGGTCACGACTTTCGTTGCGTGCTTTCGGTGCTGGAACGCCATCGCTGCAGTAGAAGCCGTTGATGAGAGCGCCACCCACAAAAAGCTTTCCGTTTAGCTCCTCGTAACGCAGCGAAGACCCCGCAACATTGTTATCTGGAGCCCGGTTCTTTCCCCCGTGAGATGTACCGTTTACTATCTCACTGGGGCGCCGGCACCGCTCTCGAAGGTTCCTTGATATAGCTTGACTTTTTTCGGCACATAAGTAAAGATAATCAGCCGTTCGACAAACAGCAATTATTTTCAAATACAATTAGAGCATAGATTATGAAGGCAAAATTTAAAAAAACCCGTTCGGACCCAGCCCCTGCCGCTTCCGCTCCGGACGATGTTTCAGCAAAAATCACTCCCTCTGCCATAAACGCCCGTATAACGGAAATCCGCATGGGTGACATCGTAGTAAAAACTAAACCCGGCTCTAATGTTAAGGTTCAACAGACTCGTCACGAATTCCAATTCGGCACCGCAATTACAAATCGCCTTGCTGAAACGGATGAAGACGCCCTTACCGGCAAAGATAGAAAAATGTTTCTCAACACCCTCTCCGAAAACTTCAACTACGCCGTCCACGAAAACGCCCTCAAATGGTATGAATGCGAAAAAAAGGCTAATGCTGTCGATTATACCGCCGCCGACAGATTATGGGAAATCTGCCGTGACCTTAACATACCGATGCGGGGACACTGCATTTTCTGGGAAATGGACGAGCACATTATGCCCTGGCTCAGAGAGCTGGATAACGACCGGCTCCGCGCAGCAATCAACCGCCGTGCCATCAGCGTTACAAAACATTTCAAAGGCCGAATCGATGAGTTCGACCTCAACAACGAAATGGTCCACGGCGAGTTCTTCCGCCGCCGCCTCGGTTACGGAATCATCAACGAAATGGCCTATATGGCAAAATACGGCAACCCAAATATCATTCTCTATGCAAATGATTACGGCATACTCGTCGACGGCGGTTATAACGCCCTCGTTTATTTCAAACAAATCAAACATCTTCTCGAAAATGGTGTCCCCATCGATGGAATCGGCATACAGGGACACTTCGGCTATTTCAATAAGTGGATTACCCCAGCTGACGATATGCAGAGAACCCTCGACCAGTTCGCCTCATTCAATCTCCCAATTAAAATCACCGAATGCGATTTCGATTATGACGATGATAAAACAAAGGTCAACGAGCTCCGAAAATTCTTCACGATTTGCTTCGCCCACCCCAGCGTCGAAGCCATTGTATTGTGGGGCTTCTGGGCTGGTGCTATGTGGAGGCCGAATGCCGCCCTCTGGAAAAAAGACTGGTCTATCACCCCCGCCGGCCAGGCTTACCGCGACCTCCTCTTTAACAAGTGGTGGACGCAAACTTCAGGTAAAGCTGATGAAAAGGGCATACTTAAAACAAAAGCGTTCTACGGCGATTATCTAATCAGCTCGAACGGTGTGGAGAAGAAAATAACTCTCCGCAAAAGCGAAAAATCACCACAGGTAAATTTCGAGTAAAACTGTCATTGCGAGCATCGCGAAGCGATGCGTGGCAATCCAAACAGAGTTAGACAGCTCAAAAATTATCTCCCTGAGGTAGTGAACGATTCGTGACGCACTCGTATTTTCCAGCCTTCATTCCTGTGGACGAAAATAGCTGTCCACCTGCCCTGCAAATCTGTCCTTTCGTTATCGGTGTTAGTAAAGCTGTAGCGAAATTTGGCGGTAAAAAAAGCTGTATCTTTATCTATGACGTCGATGTGCGCTTCGTCCCAAACCGCGAGATTAACTTCTTTTAAAATATTGTAGTAGGCCCTTACATCCTCGGCAAGCTCCTCGAAACTGCCGAACAGCTTATCATTACTCATAGCCGTTACGTCTTCTGTAAAACGGCTCATAGCCGTATCCGCATCTTTCGCATTAAGATGCTCTATCGCCATCTGCTCTACCTCTGCCTTTATTCGGCCAATCCGTTTTCCCGACAATCCTTCTTTCATATCCCCAATTGCTTTTTCTGCCAGCGACCGGCGACTAATTGCCTGCCTCCAGCGATTTTAATTGATGATTTAACATAAAACAAGAGAACGCCCGATAAAAAATCAAAAAACAAAATAATATGTGAAAAAACAAAGATTTTTTTAATAAATGTTGCTATTTACCCCAAATATACTAATCTATCTAAATTAACATTGCCGATACTTTGAGAATTGAAGGAACGATTGTTTAATGGAGATTTAAGTTATGGAGACCTTAATCGAGCAGCGTAAGGATACTCGAACTAACCTGTCTTGGCCCGTAAGTGTTTGGCTGCCTGAAGCTAACAGATTTTTCAACGGCCGAAGTTCCAACATTAGCAAAACCGGCGTTTTCATAAGGTTACCTATGACGACGCCTATCCGTTCCGGCCATTTCGTGGAAATCAATTTTCCACGTACAGAGGCGTTAGCAAAGAAAAAAGGCCAATTCGCTCGTATTAAAAACGGCAAGGTGGTTAGGGTTGAGCGTAAAGATATATTCAAAAATGCTAATATCGGCATCGCTATTGAGTTTGGATAGTCTCAAAACAGTGGTTTTGGCAAGATAACGTTACAGCCGACAAGGGTTTTACTATAGGCGGATAAGGGAGGAGTGGACGACTGATAATCGGGAAGGTTGTCAGTCGTTTTTTTTGCGCTGCGATCCGGTGGGGTCTTCGCTTCGCTTCGCTACGAGAACCGGTAAATAGAGTTTGTTTGAAGAGGTATCCATAAAGGGAAGGCGAAATTTGGTTGACAAACGGGTCTAAATCGTGGAAGATTTGTAACGTGTTACAACAGAGAAGCGGCGGATAAGCTTGCTCTGTTTTCCTGTGAGCTTACCCCCGCTAAAAGAGAAGTTTTCTTAAACTTATTTTGAAGGAGGAAGAAATTATGTGTAAAGGAGTAATTATTTCCGGTTGTCTTTTACTATCTATGGTTGCGACGGCGTCGGATACATCGGGACGGTGACAGGAACGACGATTACCGTCTTTATCGATGACGATGCCAAACACAGAACACATAATTGCCGCACGTGGTATGACGGCATCGGCTACCAAGCCGCGCCATAGTGAGATAGTAAACGGCCATGGAGTGAAAATGCCCTCGTCTCGTTGTGAGCAAGGAGGCTGAACGAATTTTAAAATAAGGATTGGAGGACAAAATGAACCGCAGAACATTTTTAAAAGGCGTGCCGGCTTTGGCCGTGCTGGCATCGGCAAAAACCAGTTTTTCCGAGGACAATGCAGCGTCCGGTTCCGCCGATGAGCTACAGGCGGCCGTCCAGACAGGCGGGGTAATCAAACTTAGGACGCCTGATTTGAATAAGGGAATTCCTTTAATGACGGCGCTGAAGAAAAGAAGAACGGAACGGAATATCTCAGACAAGAAGCTCACGCTGCAACAGTTGTCAGAGCTGCTTTGGGCGGCAGATGGTATAAACAGGCCGAACGGTAAACGCACTTCACCTGCAGCAATGGCTAAGTACGCCGTTGATATTTACGTGGTGCTGCCAGAAGGCGTCTATTTATACGATGTAGCGGAGCACAAGCTTACACCTGTTACCAAAGGTGATTTTCGAAGACAGGCCGGTATGCAGGATTTTGTTTACATCGCACCGGTAAATCTGGTTTATGTTCTTAACTTAAAGAACTGGCAGAATATGTCCAGGCCGGTACCCGAGCAAAAGCGAGACCGCTGGATAGACATTGAAGCGGGGTGTATTGCGCAGAATGTTCATCTGTATTGTGCGTCAGAAGGATTGGGGGCGACAATCAGGGGGATGATAGACGAAAAGGAATTCAGTAAGGTCATTAAAGTAAGGCCTGAACAGGTGGTTTTAGCTCAGACAGTAGGGCGTCCAAAATAAGAGCAGAATATCAGGACATTTAAGAGCGAAAGTGGGACCCCGCTTGGCGGGAACCCTCATAAGGGCGTAAGATGTTATCGCTCGAAAAGCATAGAGTCTGCAAACACTGTTTGGAAATCCGGCTGGTGAGCAATCTCAATGTATTCAATTTTGCGGGCAAGTTCCTTAGCCTTATCTCGGCAGTGCCGGCTAAGCAGCATCATCTGTGCACCGCTGCACGCCGCGTTGCCAATGAAATGAATTCTCTCCACAGGAACTGTGGGTAGCAGGCCAATTCTGAGGGCACTTTCTCTTCGGATATAATTGCCAAAGGCACCTGCTAAAAGAACCTGCTTTATATCGTCATCTTCAAGGCCGATTTTTTTCTGCAATAGTCTTATGCCGGCTCGGACAGCGGCCTTTGCAAGCTGAACCTCACGAATATCCTGTTGAGTCAGAATTACTTTGTCAGCAAGGCGAAAGGCTGGTTGGCCTTTGTATTCGGTGATTCGCGAAAAAATAGTCGACGGAAGTTTGTCGGGGTTGACAAATCGTCCGGTTGTGTCAACTAACCCTAAATCCAACAATACTGCAACGGCGTCGATGAGGCCGCTGCCACATATAGAGTGAGGTGGGCAATTCCCTATTACGTCGAAATCTATGTCGTCGCCGTTTACAACAACAGCTTCTATTGCGCCTTCGGCTGCCCTGCCGCCGCAGCTTATTCGTGCGCCTTCGAAAGCCGGGCCGGCAGCACAGCTTGCTGCATAGAGCTTGCCGGAAGTGCCGAGGACAAGCTCTCCATTTGTGCCGATGTCAACCACGAGCGTCAAATCCTCAGCTGAGTTTATGTCCACCGCTAACGTAACAGCAGTGGTATCCGAGCCTACAAAGCCGGCTATGTTACCGGCGGTGTGGATATTACCGGCGGCGTTAATCTGTAATCCTAATTCATCAGGAGTCAGGTCTTTTGCATCGAGGGAAAAGGCCTTATACGGGGCCTGGCCAAGCTGGGCTACAGGCAATTTCAGGAAAATGTGATTCATAGTCGTGTTGCCGACAACACACATTTCATATATTTGCTTTGTGTCTATGGATGCCTGGCTGCAAAGCTTTGCGGTCAATTCATTTATACAGTCGGTTATTGTTCTGTGTAGTTCTGCCAGATTATCGTTGGTTTGAGCGTAGTTAATTCTGCTAATAACATCATCGCCATATCGGGTTTGCGGGTTTAAGCCAGCCTGGGTTACCAGGCATTGTCCATTTGTCATATCAATCAATTTTGCGACAACGGTAGTTGTGCCGATATCAACTGCCACGCCAAAGATTTTGCCGGTGGAAGCTGTTTCTTTGTATTTTTCGCATACGTCGGGCTGGACTTCGGTTTTTGTATCGATGCCGTGAGAGAGGATTTTCTGCTCGAAGAACCTGGAGCTGCGCGGAATTATTACTGTAAGGTCGCTTTCGATATGATACTGGCAGGCAAGCACGGCTTTAGAGCCAGGTTCAAGGTTAACGACGCATTTTTTGCAGGTGCCCTGACCGCCACAAACGGTGTTTAGGATTATGCCGGCCTGGCCTGCGGCTTCGAGAAGCGTTGCACCTTCGTGAATGGAAATTTGCCTGCCATCAGGCCTGAAGGTTATATTAAAGTGTTTCATTTATCATATTACGTATTACGTATATCATATCGCGTATATTTTACGCAATGCTCGATACGCACGATGCACAACGGATAGTTAGCTTATTTTATGTCTTACTTTCCGGCGGGCGCGTCTTTTTTTACTGCCCACTTTGCGTCTGCGCCTTGGTTTTGCCATTTATTTCTCCACAAAACAACCAAAAATCTTTGTTCCAAAATACTTTTAACCCTTTAGAATATATGGTATTATAATGTGGAAGTAAAGGAGATAAAAAGTGTAAATTTTTTGCTTTAGATTTTTGTCGATTCAGATTGTGGTGCGAAAATGATTCAATGTAAAGATTGTGAATTTTGCGAGATTGGCCCCGACGGCAAAAGAACCTTCAAATGCGACCCGTTTACTAATATCAAGGAGCCGGAGTGTATAGCCAAGTGGCAGCTAATCCGCCTTGATATGCTGGTAGCCAGCTACCAGGGAATGCTCAAGTGGTATGAGAAATTAGCGCCGTTGCAGGATAAGATTTTCAAGTATATGAAACGCGAAATTGAGGATATAGACGAATCTGAACGCTGGAGGCTCGACGAAGAAAAGGAAGAGGAAGAAGAAGAAAACGAGCACTGAAGAGCCTTCAATTAAATGATTTTGGAAACAGAAATTTTAATCCTTTGTTTCATCGAAACTATAGCCGCAGGTATCGGCTGTGAGTAACTCCGATTTGTTGCGAGGATATTTGCGGCAGCTCAGAGGACGTAACCAGTAGATTTTGCACGTACACAGGCCTTCTTCATCGATGCTCAAAAACGGACACGGATTCGGCAGTTTACAGCAAGCTCCGCAGCGCCTGCACTCGCCTTTGCGGTTCTTGTCAACCGGTAAAACGCTGGTGACCGTCCGTTTAGCTTTGGCAGGCCAGGTATTTTTCAAAAAAAGCTTTGTTATAATACCAGCCATAAACATAGAGGCATAGAGTAACAGTTTTTTGAATTTGTGCAATAAATCAGTTCCAGATGCCGTCTTTATTTGCGTAAGAGCGCTTGAATATGGCCAAAAATGACGATTTAGCCCGGATAATAACCGGCTGTAAGTCCGGCGATTCAGAGAGCTTCTCACAAGTAGTCGATATGTACGCAAGCCGGTTTTATGGTTATTTTTACCGATTAACGGGCAATAGAGAAACAAGTGATGATTTGCTTAGTGAGCT
>CAYYFT010000070.1:0-7664 GCA_964471015.1 uncultured Pirellulales bacterium
ATCAATCTGAGTATCCCTCGGGATAAACTGGTGGTGATTACGGGGATTTCCGGCTCCGGCAAAAGCTCACTGGCCTTCGATACCATTTATGCCGAGGGCAGAAGAAAGTATGTCGAATCGCTCAGTGCATACGCTCGTCAATTTCTTGAGCAGATGCAGAAGCCGGCGGTGGCCGATATTACGGGTCTGCCGCCTACTATTGCGATTGAGCAGCGAGGCGCCAGCAGTAATCCCCGCTCAACGGTGGCCACCACTACTGAAATCTATGATTATTTCAGATTGCTTTTTGCCCGTGTGGGTCAGCCGCACTGCTGGGTTTGCGGCAAAGAGATTACAAGCCAGCACTCTTCGCAGATAGTCGAGTCGATACTTACTTGTCCGGAGGGCACAAAAATCCAGATTTGCGCTCCACTGATTCGCGGCAAAAAAGGCGAGCATCGAGACACTTTTGCCGGCATACAACGGCAGGGCTTTGTGCGTGTGCGGGTTGATGGTGATATTTATGATTTAAAGAATGTCCCGTCTTTGAGCAAGAACAAAAAGCACGATATCGCAGCGGTTGTCGACAGGTTGATTATCAAGGGCCCCCGTGAAGCGGGAACCGATTCGATTCGTATTCGGTTGGCTGATTCGGTGGAAACGGCACTGAAGCTGGCTGATGGAATAGTGTTGGTGCTGATGCAGAAGCCGGCTGGAGATAAAAAAAGCGGCGGAGACAACAAGTGGAAGGAAGTTATCTACAGCGAAAAGTTCGCCTGCCCCAAACACCCACAGGCCTCCCTCGAGGAGCTATCGCCCCGGCTGTTCAGTTTTAACAGCCCATACGGCGCCTGCAAAAGCTGCGACGGCCTGGGGACAATCCTGGAATTCGACCCCGACCTGATTGTGCCGGATAAAACGGTCTCGCTGGAGCACGGGGCTGTCGAGGCCTGGCGCAAGGGGGGCAAGAGAATGAACATTTACTATAACCGGCTCATTAAAAGATTTTGCAGAAATGTCGGCATCAGTAAATCAATTCCATTCGAACAGATACCGAAAGAGATAAAAAGAATTCTGATGCACGGCACAACGGCCTCTGATACAAGACATTACGGGTTTCGGTTCGAAGGGATTATCCCGAACCTTACTCGGCGATGGAAGACAACCAACAGCGAATATGTTAAGGCCAGGTTGCACAGCTACTTTGGCGAACTGCCTTGCCGAAGCTGTAAGGGGGCACGGCTTCGTCCTGAGGCCGTTGCCGTGACAGTAGGAGGCACAAACATACATCAATTGGCCTCATTGAGTATTGAGAAGGCACAGGATTTTTTCAATAAATTAGTATTAGACGAAGAGCGGTCCCTGATTGCAACTCAGATATTAAAGGAAATAAAGGCACGTCTGAAATTTATGGTCGATGTCGGAGTTGGCTATCTGACACTGGATAGAAGAAGCAGTACGCTTGCCGGTGGTGAGGCGCAGCGGATTCGCCTGGCCACACAGGTCGGCAGCGGACTGGTCGGGGTTTGTTATGTGCTTGATGAGCCGACAATAGGCCTGCACAAGCGCGACAACGACCGATTATTAGGCATACTTAAGCGCCTTAGCAAACTCGGTAATACAGTCTTAGTTGTCGAGCATGATGAAGACGTTATTAAAAGTGCGAACCATATTATTGATATGGGCCCGGCTGCCGGCGCACACGGCGGTGAAATTGTTGTTCAGGGCAGTTACGAGACGATTGCCAGATGTTCCGAGTCGCTGACCGGTGAGTATCTAAGCGGGGAAAAAAGAATAGCCCTGCCGATAAAAAGAAGAAGTTACAACCTTAGAAAATGCGTTGAAGTAAAAGCTGCTGCAGAGAACAATCTTAAAAATCTCGATGTGAAATTTCCGCTTGGCGTATTTATCTGTGTAACGGGTGTTTCGGGTTCCGGCAAGAGCACTCTGGTGAGCCAGATTTTATTGAGGGCCTTGAGGCACCGGCTCTACAGGTCTCGCGAAAAGCCGGGTAAACACAAGACCATTCTCGGCACTTCGCAAATAGACAAGGTTATAGAGATAGACCAGTCGCCGATTGGCAAGACGCCACGGAGTAATCCGGCGACCTATACCGGCGTGTTCGACCTTATAAGAAAACTGTTTTCAATGACGCGGGAATCGAAGATTCGCGGCTATAAGCCGGGCCGATTCAGCTTCAACGTCAAAGGCGGCCGCTGTGAACACTGCAGGGGACAGGGGACGAAGAAGATTGAAATGCACTTCTTGCCCGATGTTTATGTAATCTGCCAGGCGTGCCGCGGCAAAAGATACAACCCCGAGACTTTGCAGATTACCTACAAGGGCAAAAATATCGCTGACGTGCTCAATATGAGGATAGAAGATTCGCTTAAATTTTTTGCAAATTTCCCGACGATTATCCGAATATTGCGGACGCTCAATGATGTTGGCCTGGGCTATATGCAATTGGGCCAGTCATCAACGACGCTTTCCGGCGGAGAGGCCCAGCGGGTAAAACTGTCGGCAGAGCTGGGCAAGGCGGCAACGGGACACACGCTGTATCTGCTCGATGAGCCGACGACGGGTCTGCACTTTGCCGACATCCATAACCTGTTAAACGTGCTGGGCCGGCTGTGCGATATGGGTAATACCGTTGTGGTAATCGAGCATAATCTTGATGTTATCAAGATGGCGGATTATATAATAGACCTCGGTCCGGAGGGAGGGGATGCCGGCGGTGAGGTAGTTGCCGCAGGTAAGCCGGAGGAAATCATTAAAAACAAAAAAAGTTATACAGCCAGATATCTGGGAGATAAACTGAAAGCCGATAAGAAAAAGAGATGAAGGATTTTTAATGATTACTGCAGCACTTAAATGGGTTGGTGGCGTTGATGGCTTCCTGGAGCTTATAGACCAGCGGCGGTTGCCTGCTGAGTTGGTCAAGATACAATGCAGAGATATTGAGCAGCTCTATGAGGCCATAAAAACACTTGCTGTTCGTGGCGCTCCTGCCATAGGAGTTGCGGCGGCTTACGGACTGGTTCTGGCCATGCAGAACATTGACACCCGATGCTCGATGCCCGATGCACTTGAATGCCTGAAAAAAGCCGCTGGTTATCTTGGCTCATCGCGTCCGACAGCAGCAAATTTGTTCTGGGCGCTGGATAGGGTCGGGCGAAAAGCTAAGGATTTTATCGCTGCTCAGCCGAACGCAAATTTACGAGAATTACAGGAAGCTGTTTTGGGCGAGGCAAATGCTATTTGTCAGGAAGATGTGGATATGTGCCGACGAATCGGGGAGAACGGTGAGAAGTTTATCAAGGATGGGGCCGGTATTCTGACGCATTGCAATGCCGGTGCGCTGGCAACAGCGGGGCAGGGGACGGCACTGTCGGTAATGTTCAAGGCACATAAAAAAGGGAAAAGGTTTAAAGCGTATGTCGATGAGACAAGGCCGATGCTGCAAGGGGCTCGATTGACGGCGTGGGAATTGAAACAGGCTGATATTGATGTGGTGGTTATTTGCGACAATATGGCGGGGTGGCTGATGAAGCAGGGCAAAATCAGCACAGTTATGACCGGTGCCGACCGAATCGCAGCAAACGGAGATGCAGCAAATAAGATTGGCACTTACAGCTTGAGTATTCTGGCGCGAGAACACGGCATACCTTTTTATATCGCTGCGCCGTCAAGCACATTCGATTTGGGTATAAAAAGCGGCGACCAAATACCTATCGAGCAAAGAGCAGCAGATGAAGTGAGGTTTCTGGGCGATGAAAGAATCACACCAGATGGAGTTGATGCTTACAATCCCGCTTTTGATGTTACAGAAGCGCAGGACATCACCGCTATCATCACCGAGAAGGGGGTAATAGAAAAACCAACACCAAAAAAAATCGCCGAGCATTTACCCCGTTAGAGATAGGAAGTGCTTCAATCTGTTTTTCAAATAGCGTTTACCCATACCGGATTTCAGATATTTTTCTCTATTTCTGGCGTCTTGTTCGTCTAAGCATGCTTCGTAGTAAATTAATGTTAGAGGAAGCTTATTTTTTGTTGAATGTACTTTTCCCGATCTATGATTATGGAAGCGTTTCTTTAAATCTTTTGTCGAACCAGTGTACCACTGGCTGTCCCACTTGCTTTGGAGTATATAAACGTAATACACGTTAGTTATGTCTAACGGGGTTAATCTACAGCGATAACTTCTTTGACTTCGGGTACTTTTTCCCTCAGGATTCTTTCGATACCAGTCTTCATTGTTATTGCAGCGACGGGGCAGCCTTGGCAGGCCCCCTGCAGACGTAAGTTAACGTTTTTATCGTCGTCTGTTCCCACCAGCTCGACATCTCCACCATGGCCCTGTAAGGCGGGCCGGATAATAGAGTCAATCACGTCTTTGACCTTCTGCTCGAAGGTCTGCTCGGTGTTGGTTTCGCCACAACCACATTGTTCACACATAAGAAATCTCCTGTTTTTGTTCATTGTTAGTAGTTCATAGTTCGTAGTCCATCAGCTATGAGCATAATTATTATAACAGCGATTTTGGCTTTCCGCCAGCTACTTTTTGCACGATTTGAATCCGCCTTCGCCAAGGCTATGGCGGACAAGATTGAGTTCGTTTGGGTTCGTTTTGACCAAGGGTCCATTGTTCATTTTTCGTTGTAATTGCTTGTCATAATTGCGATTATAAACATCTTGACTTTTTGGAAATTGGGTTTGTTTCGCATAATTTGGTTATTTTGATTGATTTTATCCCGCTCGCCGGAAGGCCCTTGTGTGGTGTTAAGATAGTTAAGATACAACATTATCGGACGTTGCGGAGATAGGGGGAGGAGCGTAGTTGTTGGGTGAGTGAGGGTGTAGGGAGGAGAAAGGTAGAGAAGAAGAGTAACGCCAAGGGGAATGGTGGTGTTAAGATAGTTAAGATACAACATTATCGGACGTTGCGTAAGTGAGAGGAGGAAATGTAATATATTGAGGGTGGTAGAAGGAGAAGGGGGTGGAGGAAAGAGAGGTTGGGTATGCGTGGAGGTGGGGACATAGTGGAGGTCAAGCGGGAGAAGAAGGGTAAAGACGAGGGAAGTCGTTGTTTCAAGATAGGTAAGATACAACATTATCAGACTTTGCGAAAGAGAGAGAGGAGAGGTATTAAGGTTAGGGTGGTGGGGTACGAGTTCGGGTCGTGAGTAGAAGAAGTCAGGCGTGTGGGGTAGGGGTAGAGGCAATGAGAGTGGGAGGGGTAGAAGAGCGAGGAAGCGTTGACTTTGCTGCGAGAGGAGGGACGAAGATGAAAAGGGAGGCGGGGGCTTGGGGAGATTTATGATTTGAGATTTGCGATTTAAGATTCTCATTATGTCCTCTGTGAGAGCAGATGTTCTCCACAATTAGAGGGAGCTGCGTGTTTTCGTCGAAAAATGAAACATTTTTCGAGGGCAAAAAATTTGCAACTACTTATACGGAAAGGGGTAGAGAAAATTTTGAAAAAAATGGATTTTTGCGGGCAGCCCCCTGCGCATTTGATTGAAATTACTCCGCTTGCCGCAGAGGCTTTTAGAAGTGCTATACTGCAATGCAGTATACTGCATACAATTATAGTTGTCAGGAGATTACAGTTCAGTAGATGGTAATGTCACCTAGCACGGTGTGGCAGCGAAAGTATATTAGTATATGCGAATATACTAATATTCCGATTTAATAATCAGGGTTTTTATTGCGGGGTATTTGAAACCTAATTGTGCGGTGCTGCCGGAGGCCGCCCCAAGGTTAGATAGTAAACGACACATCTAACGGGGCAGGCAACGAGGAAACTGGAAATATTAACCCGATTGCTGTTGTTTCCGGAAGCCGCAATGAGGAACCAGTGTATTACGCAGTGGCGAAGCCACGAAGTAAATAGGGAACAATGGCCGAACTGGAGGACACAACAGCAAACTTTGAGGGTTGTTGGTTTTGGATACATTCTGTGGCAGCGGGAGTTTGTTGAAATACTATCTAAAAAGTTTGTTTTTTGAGAAAAAAATGGGGGATCATTATGAAGAAAAAAAATTTTTTGTTTTTTCATATTTTTTTCACACACAAAACCATCAATTACCAGCGAAAATAAGCAAAAAATGACTATATGGGATAGAAAAGTAAAGAGAAAGTGCCCAATCGCTTTCTCTAACCTGTTGCTAAATCTAAAGTTAGCATTCTGATGTTTGAAAAGGTTAAAGTTTAAAAGAAACTAATATCGATTTAATGAATGTAATCACTTCTCACCAAGCAAGCATGAAGAATAAAGAGTGCAGAAACCTTGCGCTTGTACCAAAATAGTGAAGGTCGTATGAGGTGTGATAATATGGCAAAGGATAAAATGAACAGAATTCGGGTTCAATTCATCGTTGAATGGCCAAAAGGTTTGCTTAAATCCTTTAGCATACCCATTAATAGATTGTTAGATATTCTTGGCAAGCTCGCAGATCGATGGAAATTCTGGTTTAACATTTGGCCTTAGATATGATAGCTCATGGATATTCTTTGGTGTTGTGAGGGATTGGGAAATTAGGTAAAATTTGTTTCAAAGAAAAGAGCGTTTCGGAATTTTAATTAACAGTGGCGGAATAAAATTATTGTAATTGGTCTTCAATATTGAACTTTATTAGGTTTGGAGTCTAAAAATTTGAGAAAAAATGATATCAAAGCTTTATTAAAAAGATCGGAAAAAGACTTTAAAGTATTAAAGGTAAAGTATGAACAATGCTTGCATGAAAAAACTATTCCAGCTGATCTTAAAATCGATATCAAGAATTTAGTTGGTAATCTCCGATCTATTTTAGACTACATTGCCAATGATATTCGAGATAAATATTGCCCTCCAATGAAAGCAAAAGAGCGATTATATTTTCCGATTTTGTCTGATGAAGCTTCATTCAACAATCAATGTGCGAAATGGTATCCAAGCTTACAAAACTCATGTCCTGATTTATGGGCCTTTTTGGAGTCAATTCAACCATATCACCAAGGCAATGAATGGCTAGGCCATTTCAACAGAATTAATAACGAACATAAACACGAGAACTTGGTCGAGCAAACTCGAACCGAGACTAAGCGAATCAATGTTGAGTTTAGCGGAGGAAATGTTAGCTGGGATCCTAATGCTGTAAAATTTGGATCTGGAGTGCGTATTGGAGACGTACCAATTAATCCCTATACTCAAATGCCAGTTCCAAGCTCATCACAAACGGTTAAGGTTATAACGTGGGTAGATTTCAGGTTTGATGGAATAAATGTATCCGCCTTAGCATTACTAAAAAGCTCTTTGGAGGGCATATCCAACATTGTTCAGTCTATAAGTAAGTGGTTGTAGGACACACAAATAAATTATCCAATAAGCGCACGAAATAAGAATTGGCGGAAAGAAAAAATAAGGCATCGCGAGAAAATTGTCGAAAAATATAATTGACAGGCAGGGATAAACATTGTAGAATTTGATTTGTATTTGCCTTAAACAGACAAATACGAGCCTGAAACGCCCCTCGTTGGGGCGGTTACAGTGTTACAGAAAGGGCGTAAAAGACCGATTTGGCAGTTCCGCCTGCGTAGGGCGGCAACGGCCGGTCGGTAAGTGCCCGTAAAACTGTGAATGGCTGGAATAACAATAACGTTTATCAGGAAAGGTGTAAAAAATGAGCTCCAAGTCTCGT
>CAYYFT010000071.1:0-7506 GCA_964471015.1 uncultured Pirellulales bacterium
GCATCGCTTCCGGCTCCTGTTGAACACTGACAATCGGAACGCCGCGCTTGAAAACGCCCGCCTTCTCCTTGGCGATACTGTCAAGAGTTTTGCCAAGCTGATGTTGATGGTCAATGCTCAAACTCGTTATGCCCACGACTTCGGGACGAATCACGTTGGTGCTGTCCAGTCTGCCCCCTAAACCGGTTTCAATTACGGCAATGTCGGTCTTTGAATCCGCAAAATGCATAAACGCCAGCGCCGTCATAATCTCGAAGAAGGTAGGGACATCCATCTTTGACATCTTCTCAACCGGGGCATAAATGCGGTTCAGCAGGCCGAGCATTTCCCGCTCGCTAATCATTTTGGAATTGACTGCAATTCGCTCATGAATGTGTACCACGTGCGGTGAGGTGTACAATCCAACGTTGTAATTGTTTGCTTCGAGCATCTTCGCCAGCATCGTCGCTGTTGAGCCTTTACCTTTTGTGCCGGCTATATGGACTGTAGCGATTTTCTTATGTGGTTTGCCTACTAAGGAGAGCAGCTTTTCCATCCTATCGAGGCTGAATGTCGTAACGTTGTAGCGCAGAGCTGTTTCCTTTTCGTAATCTGTCCGCGCATAAAGATACTTCATAGCCGCCTTATAACTCTTAAAGGCCTTTTTGCTCTTGACCTTCGCTACTCTGGATGCACCTTTTTTGGCCTGTTTCTTCCGAGTTGTTTTTGTTGATTTCACCATAAAACATTCATTATAGCAGTTGAGAGTGCCTCGGTCAACGCTAAGGTGTGAAAATGGCCGAAAACCCGTAAAATCAGCAGCTTAATGCTGGCGGGCAATCACGTAACATACTCTCGACAAAGAGGTTACAGAAAAAAGCTAACTTTACGCTCATTATCATTCCAAGAGCTGCCTCCATCAGCAAAGTTAAATATGTAATTAGAGTTGGTTATAATAGAGCGTTTTCCATCGCAGATTTATACTTCATTTACTACTATTATTTGGTGTTTCTTGTTCGATATTCCTTATTGTCATTCCCGCGCAAGTTTTTTTGCAAATGCGAAAGAATTTCAATCAAAAGTGCAGATTTTCGCATCAAACGCGCAAGTCCGTGTAAGAAACATTCGAAAATATTTGAAAACGTTTGAAAACTATATGGAAACGTTCGAAAACCATATAGAAATATTCGAAAACTGTATGGAAATATTCAAAAGTTGTATAGAAACGTTCAAAAATATTCACGTATTTTGTAATTGGTGAATGGTTAAATGGTGAATGGGAAGGTGGGGGGAGTTCATAGAAAAAACCAGCCACAAGTTACCTAGATTAACAGAGATTTTTTGCCGCTGGGGCTTTTATGGTGGTGTTAAAGTAGGTAAGCAAAAACATTATCGGACGTTGCAGAAGTGAGAGAGGAGTGTACAGAGAGAGGGAAATAGAGTGTGGCGGAAAGAGTATGCAGGAGAAGAAGATAGGAATGACTGGGGGGAGGGGGTAATGTAAGGAGAGGGAGGGAGTGGAGGTGTAGCTGGCAAGGCGGTGGTGGGGTGGAGGTCGAGGTAGGAGTAGAAGAGTATCGCCGGAGGGTGGTATGGTGGTGTTAAAATAGGTAAGCAAAAACATTATCGGACGTTGGCACGAGGGAGAGGAGGAGGTATAGTAGGGAGGAAGAGGTAGAAGGGATATAGAGAGAAAGGGAGTATGCAAAAGAAGGTAGGAGTAATGTTGCGGAAGAGAGAGAGAGGAGGAAGGGTAGGAGCAGAGAAGGAGCTACGTTTTTGATTGAAATTTCTGCGCAGATTAAAAAAGACCTGTTGCTGACTCCCCGGATGATTGTTATAACCACATTTTGAAAGGAGACTGGTGCCGAATGGAATCGCGAATTATCCAACTAACCTCCGCAGCTTTGAATCACGGCAATCTGAATATACGGCCGTGCGGCCTTGATTTTTTCCCTGACGGTATCCTTGGCGGCTCGACTAAAGCTAACCCCGGTACTCAAATCACAATTAAAGCAGATGGCCTTCCCTCTCCTATTAAAACAGATATTCCTACCGACAAAATTACGGGAAAACCACGTTGGCTTTTTCGAGAACGCTCTTGGGTTAAAACTTTCGTTCGTATACATAAGTTAGCTGAAGGAGATTTGGTAATTATAAGAAAAGTTGGGAACCGAGCTTATTCGATTGCCCCGGGCAAATCTCGTGCTTTGGATTTGCCTCTGAATCAGCAAATTCACTCTCCATTTAGATATGCAGGCGGTAAGTATTATGCTCGCAAATTGATCCTCGAACATATACCAGAACACTCTTGCTACGTAGAGCCGTTTGCTGGTGGTGCTTCAATTTTTTTTGCTAAGCGAAAGAGTCGAAAAAATTGGCTTAATGATATTGATGAAGATCTAATGAGTTGTCTTATAATTATCCGTGATTATCCTGAGAGTCTCATAGATAGATTGAAAGATGAAAAAGCTACAAAGGAAAGGCATGCTTGGTATAAAAATTTATATAAACCCGAAACAAACATAGATCGTGCTGTGAGGTGGTTTTATCTTAACCGTACTTCTTATTCAGGCATAATGTTCATGAAAAATTGCTACTGGGGATATCATGATAAATACAGTATGCGTCCAGAAAATTGGCCAAAGCAGATTCTTATCTGCTCACACAAGCTTAAGAACGTGAAGCTTACGGCTATTGATTTTGAAAAAGTCATTGACAAAGCAGAAGATAATAGCTTCCTTTTTGTTGACCCTCCATATTTCAATGCCGACCAAGATAAATTCTATACATATTCATTTAAGAAAAATGATCACTTTAGACTTTGTAGGATACTGAAAAAAAATAGCAAAAGATTAAAATTTCTGCTAACTTATGACAATAGCCGTGAGGTTATAGAGATGTACAAGTGGGCAACTGAGTTGCATAAGAAAGAATGGAACTACACTCTCAACAGAACAGACGACCAAAGAAAAAATGCCCCTCACCGCAGAGGTAATAGATATAAAGGCCAAGAGTTATTTATAGTAAATTACAATTCTGTCAAACAATCAAATCTATTTTAATAATCAGTGATTTACAAAATTTTCAAAGAACCCTAAACATTCTTCAATAGGGATCCAACCATTATTGGGGCGATTTGTCCTTGGATCAAACCGGATGGTGGGATAATTGGGAACAAAACCACAATTATTAGGATTTCGACAATTCCTTCTTGTACACACTACTCCGCTAGTAGAAGTAATTGCAATATCTTCTGTTTTTGCTACATATATTTTATTGAAAGCAAAATTTTTCAAGTTCTCATTGTCAGAAGCACCTAGTCCTTCTAAAAACGACCTGCCTTCTTCTGTAGGTTTGAATTCGAACAACCCGCTTTCGTTATCTGTTTCGTAAAAGGCATTACCAATTGAAGATAAAACGACATCAAAATCTGACTGGACATATTGATCATTGTGAACAGATAGAACTTTTTGGCTTACTCCTAATCTTGGAGCCAAATCTGCAACTCTTGTACTTCCAAGAGTGCGACTACGCATACACTTTACTTTGATTTCGCTGTGACCATCGGGAAATAATTTATACGAGCCTTTTCTGGCTAACTTGCATTCAACACGAACAACTGTATTAGTAGCTTTATGAAGAACTCTTATATCTACATCATGAAAACCCGCTTGGGCATTCATAAATGGCTTGTCAATCGTCCAAACATCTGCAGGAAGTTTTTCTTGTAAGACCATCAACGCGGAGAATTCAAAAGCTTTACCCCGAATCATAGGAATGACTTTGGGTTCGTACATTGTTTCAGCAAAATATAAAAGAGGTATATTGTATTTATCGCAATATTCTCTTATTTTTTGTCGCCAATCGTCAGGCATAAACTAAAAATCACTAAATAGTTCTTGAATGTTTAGTTCGAGAGCCTTGCTTATTTTGTCTATGTTTACGAGCGTAATATTTTTCTCTGCTCTTTCTATCATCCCAATATAAGTACGATGTACACCGGCGCGCGCAGCTAGCTCTTCTTGTGACAAACCTAGTCGAATACGTTCGTTTCGCACTTTCTCACCAAATTTCTTTAAGATGTTCTTTTTCATAAGTTAGACTACATGAGTGTACCGACTTCTCGGATTTACGCTACATACTATAGTTAGCATTTGAATTGCTTTAGAAATGAACAGATAGTGAGGAATAACCTCGCGCAACCATGGAATTTTCGCGACAGTAGGCTATTTTATATTTCGCTCTCTTCCGTAAAATATTCTGCGATTTCGTTTAGGAAATCTGCTTTAATTGAAGAAATCAGTCCTAACCGTTTCATCCCCTCAATTTTTTCTTTAAGTTCTTCGATTGATATAAAACCGCATATTTCAGAAAGTGGCTTCTCTCGCAGCCTGAATGTAGGTCTGAGAATCTCATTCCTTACTTTGCCCCTACGAGTCTCAGGTGCGATAAGGAAAAGGTTTATCTTAATATTAGGCTGCAGTGCTAAAAGATCACTCATTCGCAATAGACCTGAATAAACCGAAGTTGTACATTCTATCTCAAAGGCAGAAACAATCCGATTCCCTCTTAGCCACAGAATATCAATTAGTTCAATAACCTTATTCGTCACATTATCAAACTGAGTAGGTAGTTCATTGACTATATTCGGCAGATTTTGTAAAGCCTTTCCATTGCACTCCTTGCCGCGGTCATTGCGTGCCACCCAAATGTCAAACCCCATCGCCGCACCAAGTCGAATCAATTGATATTGTATATCCGTGTGTTGACTTACCTCCCTTGTCAAACTTTCCCTCCCCTCTTCTAACGTCTCTTGTTCACTCTCATCTTCACGTTCCGGAATACTAACAAGAGTTTCCACAGTTTTACGCCCCTTACGTGTCTTTGCCCTATACAAAGGTTTACGCGCCCATTTACTTGGGTCCACCGGAGAAATATCGGATTCCTTTTCTGCCTTTCGAAGTAGCTCAAGAATAAGTTCGCCATCCTCTGTCCTTCTAAACTTCCTTGGGCTACCCCTAACAAAACCTTTGAATTTACCCCGGTCCTCCGGCCCTGTATAAAAATCAACACGCCCTTCGAGGGCCTCCATTGGCACACTGTTCTCTGGCTTAAGCATTATAATTGGCCGAACTTCAAGACGCTCTGGAAATTCTTCTCGCTCCCATATCCTCCGTCGGTCATCACTTTGACCAATAACTTCAAGCGCACCAATCCAGCGCATCACTCCTGTAACATAACAAAGCAGAATATCACCTGGCGGTATATTGCGAACTGTATTTCTCATTCGATGGCGAAACCCACTTACGGTTGCCCCATCTTTTAGGAATTCCTCCCACGTCGTACCCGTAAACAAATCTATCCAATAGTTCATAGTACTACGTCCTCTCTTAAACAGTCACACTACCTAAATTTCACCGCCCCATTTTACCCGCTCAACCCTAAATCATCAATAATCAATCATTTGCGCAGGGGGGTAAAAAAAGTTGAATATTCTTGTCCTGCCGTAGTCCTGGCGAAGGCGGATTCGAACGTTTTCGGCTCCTTTAGAACGTTTTTTTGCAGAAACTTGCGCGTTTTATCCCATTCGAAAAGGGTTTGAGGCGAAAATCCGCCTGTTTTTCGGCTGTTAAATGCGATTTTTTAGGACCCCGTTAGAAAGCCCGGGCGGGGCTCTCTTTCTAACGGGGTAAAAAATGTGCGAATTCGGCGAAAAAACTATTGCCAACAGAACGACTGACGATTATTATAATGGGTTTAGTGGTAAGAATTAACGGCTACCAAAGCCAAACTAAGGGTTTTAGAAAATGGTTTTGACGGGAATAAGTGAACAGTGCAGCACAGGGAACTAAACAACCTGTATGGCTGCGCTTTTGCGCAAATGGTGGCCTGGGAATCGGCGTTTCTGCTTCAATGCGAGGAAATGGACGAGGTCTGTTGTTACGGGAGGCGGCTGATGTAGTGTAAGGGTATGCTATAACCTCGGTTCGTTTGGTGTGCTGTTGAAGTGGAAGCTATTCAGGTTTCCACTTTTTTGTTTTGTGGGCCGGCCTGTTTTGTGATGTGTTGCAAAAAGGGGCCCTTTGGTTAGGAAGCTAAAGAAAGATGAGTCAGGAAATAATAAGAATTGTCGATAACATTGCACACGATAAGAATATCGATAAGGAGTCCATATTCGTTGATTTGGAAGAAGCTATGGTCTCCGCTGTCAGGAAGCATTTCGGTGAGCTGGAGAGCGAAATAGCCGTGCGTATCGACCGCGACACGGGGGAAATCACGGCCTTTAAGGACGAGGTTCAGATTGATATGAAACGGCTCGGCCGAATCCCCGCCCAGACCGCCAAGCAGGTGATGATTCAGAAGATAAGGGCTAACGAAAGGGACAGTATCTACGCCGAGTTCATCCAGCGAAAAGGGTCGATTGTAAGCGGCTCGATTGTTCGATACGAAAGCGGAACGCTGATTGTTAATTTAGACCACCGTGCCGAAGGCTTTATGCCGAAGAATGAGCAGATAATGGGACAGAGCCATCGCCCGGGTGAGCGGATTCGATGCCTGATTCTTGATGTGCGGGAAGTTGCCAGTCAGGTTAAGATTATTCTCTCCCGGACGCATCCTGATTTTATCCGCAGATTGTTCGAGCTGGAAGTTCCTGAGATTGCTGAAAGCATTATCGAAATACGCGCGCTGGTACGAGAAGCAGGGTATCGAACCAAGGTTGCGGTCGCCTCTCTTGACGAGAAAGTCGACCCTGTCGGAGCGTGTGTCGGGGTTCGAGGCAGCAGGATAAAGAACATAGTTGATGAGCTTGGCGGGGAGAAAATAGATATCGTCCGCTGGAATGAGTCGTCGCAGGTTCTTATTGCCAATGGTTTGATGCCGGCAAAGGTGAGCGAAATCGCGTTGTGTTTTGAGCTTGGCAGGGCGACAGTAGTGGTGGATGATGACCAGCTCAGCCTGGCTATCGGCAAGCACGGCCAGAACGTTCGGCTGGCTGCGAGACTGACCGGCTGGGATATCGATATCCTAACTCCCGACGAATACAATCAGGGTATTGAACGATTGACAAACTGCGTCAAGAGTGTCGAAGCCGCTGATGATACGTTGGTTGACAAGCTGATAGCGCTTGGAGTTATATCGGTTTTGGATTTAGACGATGTCGGGGCGGAACCGCTGATTAACGAACTGGGCATTGACGCCGGTTTAGCCGAGAAATTGATTGCAGCGGCAAGCAAAGAAGCCAAGCGTTTGGCGGCTGAACCGAAAAAGCAGGCAGAAAACATACTGGAGCAACAAGGTGACCGCCAACGTGATGAACCCGCCTTAGGCGGAGAGGTGGAAGCGGCAGATAACGAGCAGACAACAGCGAACAGTGAATAGCAGATTGAAAAAGAACCTAAATTCAATGTGCAAAGATTGGAGTTTTTTTGGCTGCTACGAGAGTTTACATTTTGGCGAAAGAGCTTGGAGTAAAAAGCACAGCTATTGTGAAGAAGTGCCAGGATGAGGGTCTGGACGTTAAGA
>CAYYFT010000072.1:0-7406 GCA_964471015.1 uncultured Pirellulales bacterium
CAATCAAAACAATCACTACCCCGAATTTCGCTCCGACCTTTAGCGTGCGTTTGAATATCTTTATTATATCTTTGGGACGAGCATTTGTAGCAACATCATAATCACTGGCGGCCTTCCCCAGGAACATATCTCGCACACAGCCACCTGCCAGCAAGGCCTCGAAACCACTCCTATGGAGTCGCTTAATTATCTTTATGGCTGCTTCTCTGTTTGTCATTTGCTTCTCCGCTGCAGTATAGTTACAACCATAGTTCCCCACTGCCGACGCTCTATTACTTTTAATCGGTCATACTGTTCCAACAATTCTGTGTGTCTTTCGGTCCTGACCACGACAATCCCATCCATCGCCGACTGCTCGCTTAGTAGTACCAGCAGTTCGCTCAGGGGCGAACCCTCTTTTGTTTGTCTTGTCCTGCCTCGGCTTGACGCCGAGTCGAGACGGGTGGCCGAATATGGCGGGTCAACGAAAATAAGGTCATAGTGGCACGGGCTTCCAGCCCGTGAAAAAACACGGCCAGGATGGCCGTGCCACGCGCCAATCTTAAATGCATCAGCCTTTATAACCTTTGACTTCTTGACGAGGCCGGCTTTTTCTATGTTTTTCTCCAAAATCGCGATAATCTTTGGGTCTTTTTCAACGAAAGTAACAAACTCAGCTCCTCTGCTCAGTGCCTCCAGACCTAAAGAACCGACGCCGCAGAACAAATCGGCCACGATTTTACCTTCAGGCAGGTCATATTTATAGAGCACGCTGAAAAGCGATTCTTTGACTCTGTCGGTGATAGGCCTCGACACATCCGTCCTGGGACTGAGCAATTTCATCCCTCGTTTTGCACCTGCTATTATGCGCATTTCGCATAATATACTACAATATCTCTTTTTGAACGAGAAATTTTACCTGCCTCTTTTGCTTTTGTGTTCTCCGTAAGCGCCGTAAGGTGTCCTCCGCAAGGAGTCCATAGAGCAGCGTAAGCTTGGCTGTAGCTTAAAGCTATTTATATCTTCACGTTGTCAAAGTCTCCAGAAGCTCCTGCTGTAAACTCGCCGAGGGCTTCCTGGCAAAATCCACATTGCTGTTTGCAATTACAGTTACAGCCGGTCCGATAGGGCGGTACACTGCCGGATTAGCCTGCCCTCGAATGTCGTAGTCGGGGGTCGGGCTCGTCTCGGCGGAGTGCCGAGCCGCAGCCGGACCGAAAACGGCGATTGTCTTAACCCCCAACGCGGCAGCTAAATGTGTAATCCCGCTGTCATTACCTAAAAAAGCATCCGCACAGCTTAAAAGTTCCAATACCTGTGTCAAAGACAGGTCCGTCAGGCACTTTGCGCCGTAAGGCGTCCCCAAGCGGACAACACCGGTCATCTTTTTGATTGCGGCGTCGCTGAATCTCTCCATCTCAGCCGGCCCTAACAGGAATATCACTTTGATATCTTTTGAAACAAGCTCTTCGGCCACAATCAGAAAATTGTCCAAGTGACAGCATTTGTGCGAACCCCCACTGCCCGGCTGAATTACTACAAGTTTTTCATAAAAATCAACCCGCCGATGGCGGGCCTGATCAAAACCCAGCGTTGCTGGGATTTCCTCCAGCAGTTCTCTGCCCCTGTTTATGTCCGCTTTGGTCGCTTTTATTAAACTTCTCGCCTTCTGAACTTGCCAGGGCCCTAAAGACAAGCCACTTTGAGTAATAAACTGCCGTATATAAAAATCGGTTATATGTGCCGATAACTTTTCGGACGGCTTCATCGACAAAGTTATTACTTCAGCACTACGGCTGCAATTGGCGGTGAAAATCAGATTCTTCTCAAAGTTACTGTCCGGCTCGCCCAAAAATGTTGCTATCCAGGCATAATCGCCAAAAACATTTATCAAAGCGTCCCCATCCACAAGGTCAAACGTATCGGTTTCAGCAAACAATCGATGCAAATCTACCGAATCTATGGAGCGAATACCATCCACACACGTCCTTCCCGGGAAAATGCCGATATATTCGGTATGACCAAGAATATCAACCCCGCCCAATCCAAGGCAATCTTTCATAAATTCGGCTAACGGCAGAGTTAATATACAATCACCGATTGCGCCCGGCTGCAATATTAGCCCACGCAGTGCTCCACGAGCTGCTTCAGCCCCTTTTTCCCTGAGCGCGTTCAAGATGTTATCGTCTTCCTGCATTTTAAGCTCGTCGCTTGTCGCTCCACCGTGAGGTGTCCCCAAGCGGAGAACGAGTCACGAGGGCCGAGCGACGGGTCACGATTCAGTCTTGAGGGTAAATAATTATGCGGTCGTGGATAACAGTTACTAAGTCGTCTTTGCCGTCGTTTGTAACGTCAGCGATTTTTAGCTCTCGCGGCTCAACGGTGGTTTTAGCGCGTTTTTTACTATCGCGGTGGCTTTTCTGCTCGATTATCTTGAAGCGCATCGCAGGAATTGGCTTCGTATCGCCGTCAAGCGCAAGTATCTCAATATGATTGCGATTGCCCTCGACCATAATAATGTCAGTCCTGTCATCAGAGTTAATATCCCCAGTTGTCAGATTACCATACACACCGTCTTCTATTTTTGTCTCGTAACTGAATTGCTGCTCCAAGTGCCGCGGCATATAACCGCCGATTGGCGGCGTCATAAGTGCAAATTTATCACTGTCGAACAGCAAAATGCTCTTGACCTCACTGCCTGTGAGTGGTGCAAAAAACATCTTCAGATGCTTCACCGCTGCATTCCACTTGCCGACATCTAACTCTTTATCGAACCGGTAGGTATTATCGACACCGGCTTTGAGTATCTGAAGTTGGCCCTTCTGACCATCCAGCAGCAAGACAGCAGGCCGGCCTTCTGACCCCTCACCGTTGATATCAAAAGCAGCAACTGCCGATATTTTATTCTCCGTGCCCTTGGCATTGTATTGGTCTATTATACTCCAGTTTTTGCCCTCTGCGAAAATCAGGCTTCTCGCAAAATTCTTTTGTGCTACCAACAGCTCTTCGCCGGTCTTGTTATCCACATCGGCAGCAGCTACTGACCGTAGAGTTGCGTCTTTAATCAAACTGGCCTGTGCATTCGGTGAATCAACTACTTCAAATTTCTTCTTCTGTATTTGGCGAACTAATATAGGAAGTTCGTATCTGACAAATATCAGAACGTCTTCCAGACCATCCTGGTCAACGTCAAGAACTTTCAAACCATCCGGATTGGAGACAAGTTCTTTAAGTTCCAAAGCAGGTTTAGTCTCAAGCTGCTCGCCTTTTGGCTGGTTATCCCACTTACCTGTTGTGCCCAGGTTATAGATGACCCTTAAGTGTCTAATTTCATTGACATCTTTGGATATATAAAGACAGTCAATACTACCATCGTGGTCAATATCGGCAAGTTCCATTGCCACCGGCTCACCAATTATTTCAACAGGTTGTGGGAACGATAATCTGTCATCTTCGAATTCAGCTTTCCCGATTATCTTTTCCTTAACACTCAAAACTGCCAATTCAGCTTTCCCGTCGTTGTCGATATCTGCAGCAGATAAACTCTCAATATCGGCAAAAGCGGGAAACTTCACTGGCTCAGCTAACCCAAGTCCTGCTGTTTGTTTATAGAAAATAAGTTCCGCAGCTCCGGGGTCACTTATCACGACATCGGCCAAACCATCACCGTCAAAATCGCCGACTACCAAATCCCGCTTCGTACTTTCCTCACCCGAAGCAAGAGGATAAAACAGAATCGGCCAATCAGCATCCCTTTCGTTTTCAGCAGCAAATTTATAACAGATTAACCGTTTACTTATCGCATCAACGGTCAGGATTTCGTCACCAGCTTCTGCGTCTATGTTATGAAGCTCCAATGCCCATGGTTTTTCAATGAAAAATTGAACTTGTGGTCCTAATTGTCCCGTCTCAAGACCAAACCGCACGTGTATTGGCTTTTCGCTGTCATTTGTTATAAGGACAAGGTCGTTTATATTATCACCGTTCAAATCGCCCACCTCGACACCCAGCGTTAGCGCAGTGGTGGGATATTTCACCGGCTCAGCTAACGAACCGTCTTCTTTTTGCAAAATGATATAAATACCGTCACGGCCAGCCAGGGCCAAATCGTCGGCACCGTCGTTATTCAAGTCGGCACACACAAGCGCACCAGGGGTTACAAGGCCATCGTCAATCTTTATTTTCTTTCTTCTTCGCCAGTTCAAAGTCCGCGGTTTTCCACCGTAAGGTGTCCCCAAGCGGACTGCTTCAGCCTCGCTGGCCTTTTGTAATATCACATACAAACCCTTTGGCTCACCATAAAAGGCCAAATCCATCATCCCATCCGAATCCAAATCCCCACAAACGAAGCTAAAGATTTTCTGTGAGACCGCTACAGCCTGTTTCTGAAAACCGGTTGCGGGGGTGATTATATTTATGTCGATGTCGTTAGGGTCAACAGCTACCGGTGTTTCGCCCGGCCCCACAGCTTCCTTTTGAATCAGCAGCTCAATCTTGGCCTTTCTATCATTAACCACCGCAATATCGCTTCGGCCGTCGCCGTTGAAATCAGCAACTCTCAAACCTTTTATACCCCAGTCCAGTTTGATTATCTCCATCTCTTTAAACCCGTAGTATTCCGCCAAATTATTAGGGTCGACCGATTCAGCGCTACTGCTGCTTAAAATCGTGCTCAAAATGACAACTGCGATTATTTTTTTAATTAGCCGCACAATAAAGTCCTCCATTTCTTGTTATTACTGCGAAGGAGCAGGAATCCATTCCACACAATCTCTTCTCTTGAAAATTTATTATGTTTTATAAACAACGGCAATATACACGCTTGTAGTGATAATATCAATAACTTTGTGAGATACGGGCTGTTTTTGAGGAGGCCAAAGCCTTGCCTTTTATTCCAATTTCCGTTAGGCTGAAATCTATAAAAAGAGCTAATCGGCTGATAGTTTAAGGAAAGGTGTGATTATGAAAAAAGTAGCGGTTGTTTCCGTGTTGTTTGTGCTGGTAGCCGGTTGCACTTCTTCGCTTGACCGGGTTAGAACTGCAAACAGGCGGAATCTTCTGAAACTTTCTGTGGGGATGACCAGAGAAGAAGCGACGGCGATTATGGGCCACAAAAGCGGTGGCGGCAGGTTCGGCGAGCCAACGGTTAACAGCCCCTATAAAAGTGAAATTTTGCTCGTCAGGGCGGAGCCTGCTCGCCTCGCTTCGCGGGCGAAGCGGGCCGGAGCACGGCAGGGCAAAGAAAAAACCTTCGAGGTGCTGTATTACTACACAGATGTAAAAGACGTGGCCTACATCGTCAATCCGGCCACCATCACAGACGACGAACTGACACCACTTGTTTTTGATAATGGCAAGCTTATTGGTTGGGGAGTGAGTTTCTTGGAAGATATTAAGAAGTATAAAATCGGCGACAGATAGCGCCGTAAGGTGTCCCTAAGGGAGAAAATAACGCAATAGGGATGTCTATTTCAACTCATCCTCAATAGCAGCAAGCAGCTCTTTGGAAATCTCGACGCCTAATTCCTTGGCTATTTTTATATGATGCCACGCCAAGTCATATTTCTCTAACTTATAAAACGCAAAGGCCAGTCCATTATGCGCATCGCCCATTTCCGGTTCAATCTCAACCGTTTTTCTATACTCAGCCGCTGCCTGCTCATACTGTCCCTTGTTGGAATACGCCGCTCCGAGGTTATAGTGAACCGTGCCGTCATTGGGCTTTATTCGAACGGCTTTTTTATACTGTTCAATAGCTGCATCATACTTCTGTTTTCCAAAATAAGCATTCCCTAAATGCAACAGAGCATTTATCATAGCAGGCTCGATAGCCAAAGCCTTTTTGTATGCTCGAATCTCATCATCGACCAAATCCAGTTTGTTATAACAAAGAGCCAGACCGTAATATGCCTCAGCAAAATTGCCCTTTATCTTCAGGGCTCTTTTATATTGAAATATTGCCCTTTCATAATCACCCATCTGGTTATAAACATAGCCTAATTGGCTATAACAATTGGGGTCTTTCGGCTCCAAAGTAATCGCCTGTTTCAATTGCGATGCGGCCTGCCCATACATTTCCTGTTTGCAATAGGCATTTGCCAGATTTTTATACGCATCTGTGAAATTAGGGTCCAATTTGACCGAGTACGTATAGTGTGAAATCGCATCACTCAACCAGCCTCGTTCGGCGTATGCGTTCCCGAGGTTGTTATGTGTTTTGGCATCGTCCGGTTTGATTTTCAAGGCTGCCTCGTATTCGTATATCGCATCTTCTATCCGGCCTTTTTTCAGGTAAATATTTCCCAAATTCGTATGAGACTCAGCAAGAGATGGATTTATCTCAACTGCTCTCTCAAGCGCCAGCAATGCCTGCTCTGTATTACCGGTTTCACTGTAACTATTCCCCAGATTATTAAAAAAACAACCTAATGTTTGAATTTTATTCAGGTTTACCATATAAATAGTGTCGTCGTCTTCCGGCACCTTGAATTTATTTATGTAGTGTTCATCATCGGCGTATCCGCCTTTGCCGGTTGTCTCAATATTAAAGCGCACCCGCCCATCATCGTATCTGACAAAAAAGTGGCCCGGCACAACCACGCCGTACAGGGACAAGCCAAGCCGTTCACCAAGCGAAAGATAAAGAATCGAAAGACTCAGGCAATACCCTCGTTTCCTGTCCATCACCGAGTGCAAAAACAAATCACTCGGCTCAGCTGCATCTGAAACTGACTCAAATCCCAGCTCGTCGAACAAATACTCGTTTATCACCGCAACTGCTTTATAGTTTGCCTGCAGTCCCTTCTCCCTGAGTCTGGTGCGAATTTCAAGAGCCATATTATCCAGCTCTGCCAGGTATCTCCGCCCATATACCATATCACTCCACTGCTCCGAGACAATCAATGCTGCTATAGCCAAATCGACTTCTTCGTCGTCTAATCGCAGGACCTGCTCAATTGACCGTGCATACAACCCTTCCTTGTCCGCATTGGCCAGAGGCCCTGGTGGCACGGCCATCTTGACCGTGGCTTCACTCCACAGGACGCCTAACGGCGGGGCTGCAAGCCCGTGCCACGCAATCAAAATACAAATCATTAATACGAAAGCCTTTTTCATAGTCTGCCTACTCCGCCAAAGTAATTGTAGGGTGGGGCTTGCCCCACCAATTACACTTTATATTTAGCCCCCAGTTTTACTGGGGGTTGCTTAATCATTGCCACCGTGGCAACGTAATCGCTGTCATTGCGAGCGTAGCCTCCACCGTCATTCCGAACGAAGCGCAGCGCAGCCGAGGAATCTATTAAAACAGCATTGCATAACAATCTCAAACCAAATAGTAAATAGTCAATAGAAAATAGTCAATTGTCAAAGCCCTGCCAGCCAGTTGTCGCACAGCACCTTCAAATCATAATAATCCACTCCACCGT
>CAYYFT010000073.1:0-7402 GCA_964471015.1 uncultured Pirellulales bacterium
CATCCTTTACGGCTGCATCTGCAAACTGTTCAAAATTTATCGAAGGCAGCTTAGTACCCTTTGGCAAGATTCCTGATTGCTGGCAAAAAAATAATTTCTCGCCCGCTTCGTACAAATTTCCTTATAATAAATATTGCCCTAAAGCTGCAATTTTAAGGAAAACAAAAGCGTCACCAAAAAGCTTTCATCAAGACAATCCTCCCAAGAAATTTCTCGAAGTAGATATTCAGCTAAGTGATATCTGTGAAATATTGACCTTAGTTGGCCCAAGCGCTCCTTATCCCACGGCGTATTGGACTGTGTTGGAAGAAATAATTCCATTGAAGATAACTGGTATATCTGGTGATATGAGTTATACTTCCTATAATATCTATAAATATAAACCCAAAGACCATGCACTTGCTAAGGATATTGTCAGAAATTATTTGTCTTTGAGCGAAAGTCTTAAGAATATTCTAAGACTATCAATTAAACGTTTAAACATGGTAGTCTTGTGTCTGCAGTCTTGGGTCTTATGTCTGCGTTGATTCTCACCAAACACAAGCTAATTTTTTTCCGCCAACCTCACAACTCACCCTAAAGCTATACTCCGCCCTACCTCCTACACCTGCCGCCGCCCCAAAGCTTGCTTGACGATCGTCAAGTACTCACTTTTCAGCCTGATTTTCGCGGCTAATTTTTTTTGAATTTTGTATTCTCGTCTTGGCGTAGACCAAGCCGTAGCCAGATCGGTGATTTGAATTTGTTTAGAATTTAGGGTTTAGTATTTAGGATTTTCCCCCTGTCTTACGCTCCTAAGCGCTTTCACTCTTCCGTTCTTCCACCACCTTCGGCGAACGCCCCCGCAGCATCCTAAGCGGGGACAAATTCCCTTTTTTTCAAAATAACAGCTTTTTTAGTCAACATTTCATCCCCTTGCTACGCCTTGCTAACCGCTTACGTGGGTCAAGGTCAGTGGGAGATAAAAAAATGTCGGCGGCTTAGTCGCCGACATGGAGGTCGGTGGCTAAGTACTCGCCGAGGAAAATTAAGGTGTGCTAACCATCCTTTGATGGCCCCGCGGTGCTTGAGCGGAGCTAAATCAACCAAAAACGCATATAGGTAAAAAATTGTCGGGAATTTTCGAATATTTTTGAACGTTTTGTATCAGCTTTTGAATATTTTGTATCAATTTTCGAATGTTTTCACCAAGTTTTCAAACATTTCTATACAGTTTTTGAACGTTTTCAAATATTTTCAAACGTTTGCTCATAAACCAGCGCCGTTACCCCCTTTCAGGCCATTTTACGATTGGGCTTGCTCGCATTTTTCACTTTCCCTCCAATTGCCCATCTTCCCCAGTTATCACATCTCAACACCCCACCCCCATTTTTACCCCAAAAACCACCTAAAGACTTTAATCAAAGACTGGGACGAGGCGGATTATCAGCCTCTTTTGCTTAATTGTTATTTTCTCCACCCGCACCTTTTTGTCCTCAATCTTAAAAACAGGCTCAAACGGCTCGTCATCCAGCAATGACGCTGCCATTTGTGCCCACAAGTCCTCTGCATCAATACCCTTAGCAGAAAATTGCTGCTGGCAGATTCTTTTGGCTAACACCCCAGCAAGAGGCGTAATATCTACAGCCCCGAGCTTTACACTAACCACCTGCAAATTCAAAAGGCCTTCGGCATCGAGTTCCGGCTCTGCAATAACGGTGGCGACAAATTCAGCACCATTTAGAAACACCGTTCCCATCAAAACTATGCTGTCCGGTGCAAAAAACACCATCGGCGCCGAGAAGCCGACGCCGCCGAGCTGCTGCGGCCAATCAAAATGAGCGACAATATCGTTTATCCCCCTTTGTGTAACGACCAGATTGAACGGCTCCTGGTACTGCACACCATTATAAAACTCGGGCAATAAGTGGTGCGTCAGATACAAACTGACCCCTCTGCTGCGAGCAAAATCAAGCGGCTTATAACTGGCCGGTCTATGAAAAAGCAGAGCAAAAACAACAATTACTATAGCCGATACTGCGGCCAAAACAGCCAAAAGCAAATATACCCTTTTTTTGAATTTGGCCTTTTTGCGAATTTTCAAATCTGCATCCGCCTGCACTTGATATTCAACTCCTATCCTGCTCTAAACCAATTGTTGCGATAATACTTTTTCGCTTTCGTAAAATCAATTGATAAAAACAAGCTGAGCAATTATAGTGGTAATTGGTAATTTGTAATTGGTAATTACCAGTTACCGGTTTCCAATTGGAAGATGAAAGAAGGAAAACCGATGGCAAGTCATTTTGCTGACCGTCTCTGCGAGGCCGTAAAGAGCAAAAGAACGTCTCTGGTCGTGGGTCTTGACCCTGTTTACAGCCGACTTCCTGCAGCGATAAAAAACCATCGCGATATGAACGACGAGTTCGATGCAGCCGCTGCGGTGGACGCAATTTTCGACTTTTGCACACAAACGATGCGAATTATCGCCCCAATGGCAGCGGCGGTGAAGATAAATATCGCCTTTTTCGAAAAGTATCTCTGGGAAGGCATAGAAAGTTATTACTCGTTGATTTCCGAAGCCGACGATTTAGGTCTGGAAATAATCGGGGATGTAAAACGCGGCGACATTGACCACACCGCAGAACTTTACGCCGCCGCTCATCTGCAGAATCCGGAGCTCACCGGGCTGGAGGATACACTCACTCCCGATGCCATTACCGTAAATGGTTTTGCAGGTGTCGAGGCGATAGAACCCTTTGCGGATATGGCCAACAAGCAGGGCAAAGGCGTTTTCGTCTGGGTGCGGGCGAGTAACCCCGGGGCCGCGGTTATTCAAGACTTCGCCGATGCCAACGGCCAAACGATGTATGAAAAAATCGCTGAAATTGTTAACGAAATCGCAATCAAGCCCGAACGAATCGGCAACAGCGGCTACAGTAATGTAGGAATGATAGTGGGCGGAACGGCACTTGAGGTTACAGCCGCCTTGCGCCAAAAATATGATAAGATATGGTTTCTTGTACCGGGCTATGGCTCACAAGGTGCCTCCGCCGCCGACTGTGTCAGATTCTGCAAACCCGACGGCACCGGAGCATTAATCAACGCATCACGTTCGATAATCTACGCCTACGAAAAGCCGCAATACAAAGAGCAGTTCGGCGATGACTGGAAAAGATGTGTCGAACAGGCCGTCATCGATGCAAAAGTTGACCTGGCAAACGCAATGCAAACTTTGATATAATGGTCTGTAACCACAAAAAAGGTTTTAATCTTGGCCTATAAAATGGTATAATGTTTGTTAGTTGGTAAATATACCATTCTACTCGGATTTCATCTGGAGGAGAAATACGAGAACTTTGAAAAGTAGCTTATTAATTTTCTGTTGCGTTATTGTCGTCTGCCTGTTGGTATCGCAGGCGCAAGCGCAAAGTCTGAAGGTTTCGGGGCATGTGACGCTTTCAAACGGGACTCTGCTAAGCGGTGTTTTGCTGGAAGCATACGATTACCCCTCTCTTACGCCTACTGGGCTGACAGACATATCAGATGTGAACGGCTATTATGAAATTACGTTATCGAGTCCGTGGTCGGGATATATCAAACCAAATAAGGACAATTATGGTTTTAGCTGGGCAACAATTTTTATGGATGTTACGACGGATCAAACTCAGGATTTTGACGCCTATTACACTTATAGTGGAGGCTTCGGAATATCCGGGTCGCCGTATCTGATTGCTACGCCGAATGACATGAACGCCATAGGAGCCCACCTGGAAGACTGGGACAAACACTTTAAGCTTATGAACGATATTGACCTGTCAGCCTACACCGGCCAGCAGTTCAATATCATTGGTACCTATGAAGAACGTTTTAATGGAACCTTTGATGGAGGAGGTCATTTCATAAATAATTTTACCTACCTCGCAAAAAACTGTAACTACATAGGTATATTTGGTTGTATCGGTACTGAAGGATATATTAAAAATCTACAATTGAAAAATACAAATATTTATTTTACCGGTGGTGGACAGATAAGCGGTGTTGTTGGTGGACTGGCAGGAATGAATAAAGGCACAATGTCAAAATGTTCGAGTTCTGGACTCACTTCCGGAAGTTACTCTATAGGCGGCTTGGTTGGGGCCAATAATGGTACTATTTTACATTCCTTTTCTACTACAAATGTAAAGGGAGAACTCAATCTGGGAAGTTTGGCAGGATATAACTCAGGTTCTATTGAGGACTCATATGCTACTGGAGGGGTCTCAGGAAACAGTGGGCCATGGGGCGACAAGATGGGAGGGTTAGTAGGATATAACTCGGGTGCAATTTCAAAATGTTATTCTACAGGTAAAGTGTCAGGAGACTATCTAATTGGCGGGTTTGTTGGCTCAAACACTGGTACAATAACTGATTGTTTTTGGGATAAGCAAACAAGTCAGAAAAATAATATGTGCGGTGGCGGCAGCTGTAACAATTCTTGTGGAAAAACTACCGCTCAAATGCAGGATCCTAACACTTATCTCAACTCTGGTTGGGATTTTGTGGGCGAGAGCGTAAATGGGACAGAGGATATCTGGAGACTCTGTGTAGATGGGACAAGTTATCCCAAATTAAATTGGGAATTTCCCATGGGAGATTTTATCTGTCCGGATGGTGTGGAGTTCATTGATTTTGCTGTTCTGGGCTTAGCCTGGTTGAGTGACCCCAATGATGGCAACTGGAATCCAGCTTGTGACATATCTAACCCTAACGATGATACAATCGATGTGCGGGATTTGGCTGTTTTCACTGAAAATTGGCTGGCAGGTATGTAAATTTACTCAGCGGTTTCTGCACTCAAAGCGATAAATAGTAATAAATGAGAAATACGACATACGAAATACTACATACGCGATGCAGACCTTGACATGACGGCTCAACTACTTACCTCTGCCTAACTTGAGACGGGTTTACTATCTGCTCGTTATGGCGTTAAGCATATACAGGTAATCAGATAACAATCTGGTTATGAGAAACCTTTCTCTTACCGACTCTGTAGCTTTCTGCCCCATAGCTTCTGCATCATCCGGGTTTTTCAGCAAATGCGTAATTCGGTCTGCAAATCCTTTCGTATCCTTCGGCTCCAGTAAAAATCCATTTTCGCCATCCTCGATTTGGACGGGTATACCGCCTACATTTGAGGCAACAACGGGCGTACCCTTCCAGAGTGCTTCTGTAACGGAAAGACAGAATCCTTCTCTGGTGGACTTTTGAATTATGACGCTGGAGAATCTTTGGATTGCGTTTACCAAGGTTTCGTTATTTCCAACAACGAATAGGATATCCCTCTTTTTGAGAAACTTATTTGCTTTTCGCTGAACCTTGTTGTACATCCTCAGGCCTTCTGGGTCGTCACTGGCTACGTTGTAGCAGAAAACCAGTCTACAGTCGATTTTCTCTTTAACCAGCTTAAAGACATCTATTACGCCCTCGGGGTCTTTCCAGGGGTCGAGCCTGGAAACCTGAGTAATTACAGGTTTGTCGGTCGGGATGCTGGCCTTAGTTATATGTTCCACAATGGTTTTGTCGCTGATACTTTTATTTTTCTGGCTTAGTGGGTTAATAGCTGGAAACATTAGTCTTTGGTCTATCGGCAGGTCTTTTTTGAAGTATTTTTCACTTGAGAAAACGATTTGGTCATATTTAAGCAGAAAGCCTTTTAGAAAGTCCCACAATTCTTTATTTGGGTCAGTCAGGTCTATATGGCACCGCCATATCCAGGGCTGACGTTTTCTGTATGACTTTATCAATGCAAGCGGTTGAGGGTCGTGGATGATTACACAGTCGTGGTCAAGATGTGTAAATTTAGAAAAATTGTCGTTGACCTGCAGATATACACGTTTTCTCCTTTCAGATAGATTTAGCTTTGCCCCCTGAAGAGCATTGTGAAAACTCTTAGTGACTTCAAAGAACTCCTGACTTCCATGCAGAATTCTCCAACCGGCATCTATACCAACGTCATTCATCAGCAATACAAGCGAATAAAGAATTTCCGCTACACCGCCGCCTTGATATGTAGCATTGAGATGAATAATATGTTTGCCATAAAGGCCTCTTGCTCTGGCGTAAATTTCGGCTAATGTTTCGTCAGGCACTACGTGACGAAAATTCTCAAGACTTAACATATTACCTCCTTAATAAGTTCTTACGTTTTGACCAATTCCTCAAGTAACAATCTAAGCTCACATGCCGATTCTACGTTGAATCTGGCTTTGGAAATACCGTATCCTACTTTCACTGAGTATGCAGTTTCAGGTAAAATTGAGAACATATCTTCATCGGTGTAGTCATCCCCCGCAGCTAAAATAAAGTCCCATTTGCTCTTCGCTAACCAGCGCTCTGCGGCGTGGCCTTTGCTTACACCAATATTTTTGATCTCGAGTATCTTGCTACCCTCAAATACGCCGATGTCTAAGTTCTCAGTGAAATTCAAAACAGCATCTCTCAATTCCTGAAGCCGGAGAGAGGCCAGTTCAGAATCCGCTCTGCGGTAATGCCAGACTAAAGAAAAATCCTTTTCTTCGACGCAGGAGCCCGGTGTTCTGTCGGAATATAATTCGAGGATAGGTCTTATCGTGTCTTTCCAGTCGTTTAGTAAGGGCTCTATTACCTGCCAGTCGCTGCCTTTTTCTTTAATCCAGGCGCCGTGTTCGGCAATTAGTGAGGCATCAGTATCGCCGAGCCAGTGATTCAAGATTTCTTTGCCCCTGCCGCTGATTATGACGACCTCATTTTTCGGTTTTGACGCAAGTGCTTTTAACAACGACCCGAGTTTTTTATCAGGGCCTGCTTTTTCCGGCTGGCCGACAAAACCTACAAGTGTTCCATCGTAATCAAGCAGAAATAATCGCTTTTTGCTCTTGTTATACTCGCTGACCAGTTTTGCTCTGTTCGGTTTGGTGAGCTTTCGAACAGAAAGTTTTTCTTGGGTCTTCTTTACATCGGATAGAGTTTCTAAAAAATCATTACCCCACCTTGTGACAGTATAACGTGCAAGCCGGCTTTGCATTAATCTGTTGCGCTCAGTTTGTTCTTCTATGGGCATTTCGAGAGCTTCCTTTATCGCATCTACTATCTCTTGTTTGTTGTTGGCATTTACTATAATAGCTTCTCCCAATTCGCTCGCAGCACCTGCCATCTCGCTAAGGATTAAAACGCCCTTGCCGTCTGTTTTGGTCGCGACGAACTCCTTGGCTATTAGATTCATCCCGTCCCGAAGTGGTGTTACCAAAGCTACATCGGCCGCACTATAAAGGGCGATAAGTTTCTCAAACGGCAGGAAACAATAGAGATACCATACGGGTACCCAGCCAATAGTTCCACGTTCGCCGTTAACTCTGCCTACCAGCCACTCAAGTTGTTTCCTCAGTTCTTTATAGTCCTC
>CAYYFT010000074.1:0-7385 GCA_964471015.1 uncultured Pirellulales bacterium
ACAATACGGGCCAGCTTGCTAACTCCAAGAACAACACCTGCCGGCAGGTACGCAACATGAGCTGAGCCAATAAACGGCATCAGGTGATGTTCACAAATACTGTAAAATGGTATGTCGCGCAGCAAAACTATCTCGTCATAATCCTCAGAAAAAATGCTGCTAAGATGTCGTTTGGGGTCTTCATTCATCCCGGCCAGCAGTTCCACATACATATTTGCTACTCGTCTCGGCGTTCCCCTTAGTCCCTCACGCTCAATGTCTTCACCTACAGCTAAAAGTATTTCTGTAACCGCTTTTTCGATTCTTTCCGTATCTATATTTATCTTGTTTTTGCTGTTCATCTTCCTGACCTGCTAAATTATAAGCATTGACCACGCAGCAGCTAATTTGCGCTTTAGTATTTCTTTCCCGCCAGATTCATAAGGTAAGTAGTCAGCAGCCGCACGCCGAATCCGCTCGAGCCTTCCGCAGTAAATGCCGTGGGCTCTCGGAATATATCCATCCCTGCGATGTCCAGGTGGGCCCATTTCGCATCCCCCACGAACTGGCCTAAAAAAGCCGCAGCATCACAGGCATCGCCATATTTTTCGATATGGGCTAAATTTTTCAAATCAGCATTCTTGCTTCTCATTTCGGCTAAGTACTCTTCTCCACTTGGCATGTGCCAAACCTTTTCGCCGCTGTCCTCTGCCGCTCTTTGCAGTTGTTTTATCAGTTTCTCATCATTGCCCATCAGCCCGGCCTTATACCTGCCCAGAGCGACTAAGCACGCACCCGTCAAGGTTGCAATATCGATAATCGGGTTGCATTTTTGCTTTGCCGCGTAGGCGAGTCCGTCGCAGAGTACCATCCTCCCTTCGGCATCGGTATCCAACACTTCAACGGTCTTGCCGCTGAACGTGGTGATAATATCGCCCGGCCTATAGCTTGTCCCGCTTGGCATATTCTCTGCTGTTGGAATAATTCCGCAAACATTGAGCGGCAGTTCCAATTCTGCCACCGCTTTCATTGTCCCTAACACAGCAATTCCACCCGATTTATCCAGTTTCATCTGGTCCATATGGGCGGCTCGCTTAATGCTTATCCCACCAGAATCGAAAGTTATCGCCTTGCCGACCAGACCAATTGTAGCCCTACCGCTTGTAACTTTACCGGCGGGGCTGTATTTCAAAACGATAAATCTTGGCTTGTTTGTCGAGCCGGACCCAACAGCAAGCACACCTCCCATACCTTTTGCAGCTAATTGTTTCTCGTCGAGGACGGTGCAGCTTAACCTGTTCAAACCACGAGCCAGCTTTTTCGCCTCCACAGCCAGTTTGGCAGGATACATTATATTTCCGGGGCGATTCGCCAGTGTCCGGACATAACTCTGAGCTTTGCCGATAATAGCTCCGCTCCAAAGTCCTTTGTTTAACTTTGCTGTTTTTGCCGAATCACAATCAATCAGCTCAACGTCAAGCGAATCCAATCGCCCGTCTTTGTCCTCAGTGACAAACTCATCATAGCGATAGCTGCCGAAATATGTCCCCTCCGCTATTGCCTGTCCCATCACCGGCAAATCAAATCGTCCTTCGAATACTCTATGCAGCGCCAGGCTGACAGTTTTTACTTTCATTTCTACCGCTTTTTTTGCTGTGTTGGCCGCCGCTTTGCGAAGCGTATCAAGTGTTGCCTTCTTTTTTTCCCCTAATCCCACCAGCAGAATCCTTTTGGCCCCTATGCTATCGTTGCCGTAAACGACAGCGCTGGTTCCATCTTTGCCTTTGAAATCGCCCAGCTTAATCACTTGTTCAATTGCGCCTTCGAGCTTTCGATTGAGTTCCGCATTTAATTTGTCCAGCCCTTTGGTGCCGCAAAACTGCCCTACTGCAAGTAAGTCTGTTTTGCACCTGCTGAAATCAACTCTTTGTGCTTTTAGTTTAACGTTTATAATTTCTTTCATTTTTATTAGCCCTTATTTTTCCCTGCTTTTATTCGTGGTTCTCTATTTTTATTTTTGGTTCTATATCTAAGATAGCTCTCGATAAATTCATCAAGGTCTCCATCCAGCACCGCATCCACATTACCCGTCTGGTGATTTGTTCGATGGTCCTTGACCATTTGGTAAGGCTGCAGCACGTAGCTTCGTATTTGATTTCCCCATGCTATTTCGCCCTTATCGCTGTACAGTTTTGCAAGTTCGGCATCACGTTTTTGTTGCTCGAGCATATAGAGCCTTGCCCTGACCATCTTCATTGCCTGTGCCCTGTTCTTGTGCTGGCTCCTTTCATTTTGGCATTGCACCACTATACCTGTCGGCTTATGTGTAATCCGAACCGCCGAGCTTGTTTTATTTACATGCTGTCCTCCCGGGCCGCTGGCGCGGTAGAAATCAGTCTTCAAGTCATCCTCGTTTATTTCAATCCCTATATCGTCATCAAATTCCGGAATGCAGTCAACCGCTGCAAAACTCGTATGTCGTCGGTTCTGCGAATCGAACGGGCTTATTCTGACGAGCCGGTGCACCCCGGTCTCGCACGACAGCTTGCCGAACGCAAAAGCTCCGCTGACCCGCAGAGTCACCGACCGCACACCAACCTCTTCGCCTGGGGTAATATCAAGCTCCTGCACCTTGTATTTTTTTGTTTCAAAATACCGATTGTACATCCTAAGCAGCATATTGGCCCAGTCACAGCTCTCTGTTCCACCAGCTCCTGCGTGAATACTGAAAAAGCAATTCTTCGTATCCTCAGGCCCACACAACAGCCCCTGCAGTTCGATTTGTTCGCATCGCTTCACCAATCCAGCCAAATCATCTTCTAATTGTTTCAGCTCATCTTTATCCGACTCAGCCGCCGCCATATCGAACAGCTCAGCTAAATCTTTAACCTCGCGACGAAGCTCCTCTACCGGCTCAATTATTGATTTAAGTGTGCTTAATTGAAAGACCACCGATTGCGCCGAATCGGGATTATCCCAAAATCCCGTCTTGGTCATTTTCTTTTCCAGTTTTGCCAGTTCGGATTTTTTGTTGGGCAAGTCAAAGCCAGTCCCGGATTTTCTCGACCCGGGCCAACAACTCTGATATAGCTGATTTTAATTCTGCGGTTTCCATTATATTTAGCCTCACATATTTGCCATAGTTGATTTTACAGTCTGTTTTATATCACACTACATTGAGATATGCAACTGCTATTGAGACAGAAGCTGACCACCGAGGATGCGGTTCACATCTTTTTTGATGTCGGCTTCGGTAACAGGCCAACCGGCGCTGGCGATATCAAAATACTTCTCAGCTAAAACCTCAGCGATAACCTTGCGGGAGTGCGACCATTTATAGATTAGCTGGTCGAGTATGCGGGCGTCACTGTGTTGCGGTATTATGGTAAGTCCGAGAGTTTCGATGCGTTCGGCGGTTATTTCGCGGATGATGCTCGGATTATTCAAAAACCACCAGCAGCCAAAGACCATAAGGTTTTTGAACTTGCGTGCGGTAACGCAGAGCTCATGCTGATTTTCGCGAGAGAGCATCGTTACAAGAAATCTCACATCCGGCCAGTCGCGCGCAAGTTTGGCTATCGTATCAACATCAGCTTTTCCAACACCGTCACCCGCAAGCCTCAAAGCCGGGTTTAACAGCCTTTTGGCCCCAATCATCATTGCAAATAGCAGATTATATTCACGCGCGACAGGTAGTACGCATTCTAAAATCATCTTTGCTCTGTCCGAGCCATCGTCGAGGCTAAAATCGGGTGGCAGTGAAACCGCCATATAAACGGGATTTATCCTTTCAATCCAGGCTTTGAGAAAATCTTTGATTGCACTTATCACTTTTGTTTCTACTTTATCACTTGTTATTTTAAAGCCTTGATTGTTTATTTCCTTACAGCATTGCGGAAAATCATTGAGCAGGCCGTCAAGCCGTAAAGCAGCCTTAAATCGAGTGTCGGTATTACCGCCGTTGTTCCATACCACCTGCTCTTTTTTATCGAAGGGGTCGTTTGTCATAATGGCATACTTGACATTGGAGGTCTTGAAGACCTTGTCGATGTATTCACTGATTGGAATTTCTGCAAAATACCTGCGTATTTTATTGAGGTCCTTGCCGGCTACATCGAGTTCCAGCTTGTTAAGGACGGTCACTACGCCGCGTGCGGCCTCGCTTATCGGTGAGTTTTTTACAAAAATCTCATCCCAGATAAGTTCAGCCTGCTTCTGTTTCGGCATATTCCAGTAATCTTCGTAATCCAAATCCGGCTTGTACCTGAACAGCTCGGCAACAAGATAGTGATAGGTTAGAAGTTCATCGATGCCCCAAAGCAATAAATCGCCGAAGGCTTCGCTGTATATATGCGTATGAATATCGGCTATCGGGGTCTCGTCGATGATTTTGGCAACCTGTTCTTTGAGTTTCTTTAAGTCCATATTTATTGTCTCCTTTATCCTCCGTAGCTTCAGCGAAGGAGGAACCGACGCCGTAAGTCAGATTTTTCTGTCTTGCGTCCTCTGTCCTTTTCAAGCCGTGTACGTTGATGCTGCTGTTTGGCCGCCTCGGCCGGTCCAGTTTGCGTGGAAGAACTCACCACGCGGTTTGTCAACCCGTTCATAAGTGTGTGCGCCGAAATAATCTCGCTGCGCCTGCAGGAGATTGGCGGGCAGTCTCTCGTGGCGATAGCCGTCATAATAAGCAAGAGCTGAACTGATAGCCGGCATCGGGATGCCGAGCTTAATCGCAGCGGAAACGACGCGGCGCCAGCAAGGCAGTGCCTTTGTAACGGCCCTTTTAAAGAATGGGTCGAGCAAAAGATTAACGAGGTTCGGGTTCTTGTCGAAGGCCTTTTTTATATCGCCGAGGAATACCGAGCGTATGATGCAGCCGCCGCGCCACATAAGTGCGATACCGCCGTTATTTAAGTTCCACTTGTATTCCTTTGCTGCCGCGCGCATAAGCTGATAGCCCTGAGCGTAGCTTACAATCTTGGATGCGTAGAGAGCGTATCGCAGGTCGTTGATGAACTTCTTCTTATCACCCTTGAATTTGGCCTTCGGGCCTTTGAGAATTTTCGATGCCTCGACGCGCTCTTCCTTTATGGCAGAAAGGCATCTCGCGAAAACAGCTTCACCAACAAGGGTCAATGGCTGGCCCGAATCGAGGGCAGCGATGACGGTCCACTTCCCTGTGCCTTTCTGGCCGGCAGCATCGAGAATAAGCTCTACTACCTCATTGCCCTGCTCATCCTTGTATGCAAGAATGTCCCTTGTAATCTCGATAAGGTATGATTTTAGCTCTCCCTCGTTCCATTCAGTGAAAATCTGGTGCATTTCCCTATTGGTAAGGGCGAGAGCTTCTTTCATCATACTGTAGATTTCGCAAATCATCTGCATATCACCGTATTCGATGCCGTTATGAGTCATTTTTACGAAATGTCCCGCTCCGTTTTCACCGACCCACTCACAGCATGGGGTACCGTCGTCTGTTTTGGCACATATTGACTGGAATATGGGTTTTATATGTTCCCAGGCCTTCGGCGAGCCGCCCGGCATAATTGATGGGCCTCGCAGTGCCCCTTCTTCCCCGCCGGAGACGCCTGTGCCGATGTAAAGTTTGCCTTTGCTCTCGACATACTGCGTTCGCCTAATAGTATCTGGGAAATGGCTGTTGCCGCCATCGATTATGATGTCGCCATTTTCAAGATGAGGCAAAAGCAGCTCGATAAAATCATCGACCGGCTTGCCGGCCTTTACCATCAGCATAATTTTGCGGGGCGTTTTCAAAGAAGCGGCGAGTTCTTCGATTGAATGACAGCCGATGACGTTTTTGCCTTTTGCCCGACCGTTTATAAAATTGTCCACCTTTGAAACGGTGCGATTGAAACAGGCAACCGTAAAGCCCTTACTTTCCATATTAAGTATGAGGTTTTCACCCATTACCGCCAGGCCTACAAGGCCGATATCCGCTTGCGCCATTTTTACCACTCCTTCAAATTGCTGATTCTCAGTTACGAATTCTTAAATCTATCTTTAAAAGACCATAATCCCAGAGAAGGGTTTGAAATAAAATATATCTGCTCACCGTCAGCTAAACTATTAAAACCGTTTTGTAACTTTTGCGGGTCGTATCTTTCCATCATCTGTCGAAGGTCTGCATATTTGAAGTTCACGGCTTCTATTTCCTCTCGGCTTATTTTTCCAGGACAGTACGTAATTCTGAATCTGCCTTCGGAAGAGCCGTGTATCAGATGCGCAGCGGCGCTAAGATTTTCTTTCAAGTCATCTTTATCATTTACCAGTTCGAGTACTTTTGGCGTTCCCACATAGCCGTATTTCCTTATAAGTTTATCAATTTGCGGGTCTTCACCGAATTCAGCCAGCCCCGGAGCCAAAACAATCAATTCGCCGCCGTCGGCTATAGCCATACGTGTTCGGTATATACTTTTGTTTCCCAGCCACGCACTTTTATACTCTGTTGGGTCGAGATAAACCACAACTTTTTCAAGCGGCTCATCCAGCATCTGAAAATTTACCTCAAGAGAAAGTTCCGCTGCCAGGCTGAAACACTCAATGTCGTCTCCTATAAACAGCCCCCGGGTCCTGAGCTGATTATCATCCGAGGCATCTACAACCGTGTGAACATAAACAATGGGTAAGTCCTTTGCAAAATGGTCGGAGGCATAATTTATAACACGCCTTACAGGTGTGTCGGCTCTGCCCATTATTCTTTCCATTCCATACACGGCGCCGAGAAAGTGGCTTTTATTTATCCCTTCTGCACCGCCTGTGCCGACAAAAATATTCTTGTTATAATTGGCCATTCCAATGACTTCGTGAGGGACTACCTGCCCTATGGATAATATCAGGTCAAAGCCGCCTTCAACAATAAGCTTATTGACCTGAGCGGGCCAGCTATAGTTTACTAAACCCCCACTCACTTCCTTAACATACTCAGCAGGAACTTCGCCAAGTGTGACCAAATCGCCTCGGAAATTGTGCTCTCGAAAAAGACCGCGGGGTGTATCTGAAAACATCCCTGCAATTTCATCATCTGTCATCGGATAATGTGTTCCCGTTGCCGGCAAAATATCCGTTAGTTTGTCGCCGTAGTATTTCCACGCCAGATACGTAAGCTCGCCGGCACGAGAGTGAAATCGAGTGATATCAGGCGGGATAACCAGGACTTTCTTCCTCGGCCCGAGTTTTTCAAGTGCCGCATAAAGACCAGCCCGCAGGTCCTGTGCAGATAAGCTGTCGTCTTTATGTCCCCGATTAAAATACAGCACTTTTTTATCTTTCCCAGGGTGGTTTTTCGGGCAGATACCCATCAAATTCGACAATCACCTTCGCTTCATAATCACCGGCATATTGACCGTTGGTAAATTTATCGAATGCTTCATCATGAAATCTTTGCC
>CAYYFT010000075.1:0-7238 GCA_964471015.1 uncultured Pirellulales bacterium
TTTTATCGGACTCGAAGGGTTGAAAGAAAAAAAATCATACGAAGTAGCAGCAGAATGTCTCGGTATTGCTGCGGCATTGGTGCTTTTGTGCAGCTGCATCAGTTTTGACATTGGTGATTGGCCGAGCAAGTATGTTTGGCCTCATAACAGCCCCCCTGCTAACTGGTGCGGCCTGATTGGCGCTTTTTTTGCGTATTATTTGATGTATTATCTCGGGCCGGGGGTTTTTGTAATATTGGTTTCAGCAATTTGCTTTTTCGTGGCAAAACTGCGGCATCGGGCTATAAGACAGCCTGTTTTGCGGGCAATCGGGATTGCGCTGCTGACAGTGGCGGCTTCGAGCAGCTTTTATTTTTTCCAGCCTTACAACGTTTTCAGTTTTCCGATGGGTTCCGGGGGGGTTCTCGGTGTCGGAGCGGCGGAATTTCTTCGAGGCCATTTTGCGGTGCTTGGCACCTTCATACTGATTACGGCCACGTGGGTTGTGGGTATTGTTCTGTCCGCGGACACTGTTATGCTGACGATGTTCGGCTGGTTTAGTTTCGTGTTTGGAAGGATAGCCGGTGCGGCGGCACCGGCGTGGTCGGCGGCAAAGCAACAGTCGCAGGCACTAAGCGAGATATGGCAGAAATTAAGCGCGCGGCAAAGACTGCTTTCGGCTGGGAGCAAGGTTCTGCGATTCGACAGAGACGCTGGAGATAAAAACGTAGCTGAGGATGCAGCCGGTGCTGCTGAGGCGGGAGAGCCGAGACAATTGAAGCTAATATCGCCGCAGTTGCACAGACCGACTAAGTCGTATGTGCCGACGAGCTATGAAGATTATACACTGCCACCTCTGGAGCTGTTGTCTGAGCCGGAGCATACTTTTGCTTCGGTGCAGGAGAAGGTTATCAAGGCAAAAGCCGCTGCGCTGGAGAAGCTGCTGGTGGAGTTTAATGTTAATGCGCGAGTTGTGGCGGCCGATACGGGGCCGGTTGTAACAATGTTCGAGCTGGAACTTGCAGCGGGTGTGAAGGTCAGCCAGATTAGCACGCTTTCCAACGATATGGCACGGGCACTGGGAGTGGGTGCGGTTCGTGTTGTGGCCCCACTGCCGGGCAAACATACGATAGGTATTGAAGTGCCGAACAGTGAAAAAGAAAAAGTGCGCGTGAAAGATATGATGCAGCTTGCAGGGAATAAACCGCAGGGGATGGAGATACCTCTTTTCCTAGGTAAGGATTCATCGGGCGAAGCTCTTGTTTCAGACCTGACGACGATGCCGCATTTGCTTATCGCCGGCACAACGGGCTCCGGCAAAAGCGTCTGTATCAATAGTATCATCACAGGGATACTGCTCACGAGACGGCCAGACGAGGTAAAGCTTATTTTGATTGACCCGAAGATGGTTGAGATGACGGCTTTTAATACCATACCACACCTGATGTCGCCGATAGTTACCGAGACACAGCGGGCGGTGCAGATACTTGAATGGGCTACGGTGAAGATGGATGAGCGGTATGCGCTTTTCGCCGAGGCGAGGGTAAAGAATATTGCTGAGTATAACAGACTTGGGGCTGAGGAGATTATCGAGCGGCTCGGCCCGGACAGTGCTGAGGAGGAGGCGAAAATCCCCAAGAAGCTACCCTACATTGTGATAGTAATCGACGAGCTTGCGGATTTGATGATGACTGCTCCGAAGGAGATAGAAGCTTATGTTGTTCGTCTTGCGCAGAAAAGCAGGGCGATTGGTATTCATATCGTATTGGCTACGCAGCGTCCACAGGCGACGGTTGTTACAGGGCTGATAAAGTCAAATATGCCGACGAGAATAGGCTTCCGTGTCGCAGCGAGACTGGACAGCCGAATAGTCCTTGACCAGAACGGTGCAGAAGCGTTGCTTGGTCAAGGTGATATGCTGTTTCTCAAGCCCGGCACGAGCGATTTGGTTCGTGCGCAGGGGACGTTCGTAGATGAGACGGAAGTTCGGCATATCGTCAAGTATCTAAAAGAGATAGCTGAACCACAGTTCCATCCGGAGCTTACACAACTCAATCGCATAGATACTTCCGAGATGGGCAGAGACGAGCTGTTTGACGATGCTGTCCGGATTGTTCTGGAGAGCCAGCGCGGGAGTGTGTCGCTGCTTCAGCGCAAACTCAGTGTCGGCTATGCGCGTGCCTCTCGGATTATCGAGATGATGGCTGGGACGGGTATTTTAGGTGAATACAAGGGCAGCCAGGCACGCGAAGTTCTGATGACGCTCAAGGAGTATGAGAAGCTGCGGGAGCGAATGGAGAAGGAAGCTGAGGAGGGATATAAAGATTTGGCCAAAGATGAAGCTTCGTCTGAGCCGAGTTACATAAGCGAGGGTCAGCGCGGCTATGTCGCGGTTGATACCGATAGGTACGCTTCTGACAAGCGTAATGAGGCCGATTGAGAAACTACCTCGCAGCTATTAACTCGAAATTCCAGCCCGCCTAAGGCAGGTCCTGCTGTAACCATTCCTTTTTTCTCTTGTATGAAAACCTATTTTTTGATACTGAAAGTGGAGTTTTTTGCCAAAATAAAAAAAAGGTTGCTTAGCTGTTTTGAATCAGATATATTGCCTCGATTGAAAATGTTCCGTCGCACGGGGTAGCTCGGGTCGCAAATGCGTCCTTTGGGGTCAGCAGTTTTCACGGCATGGCTGACTCAAGCCTCCGACGGAGCCAAATCGGGCCGAGAGAAGATGGTCTCCGTGACATACGATAGAGGGCAAAAGACAGAGAACAGAGGACAGAAAAATCTGACTTCTGACATCTGGATTACCCGATGGTGTAATTGGTAACACATGGGCTTTTGGTGCCCACGTTCCAGGTTCGAGTCCTGGTCGGGTAGTTAAGAAACTAAAAACTTAAAGCTTAAAACTAAAAACTGAGGAAGTATGTCGGAAAGAGTTGCAATAATTCTGGCAGCAGGGATCAGCAGCAGGATGAATGCCGATACCCCCAAGGTGCTGCATAAAGTTTGCGGTCGGCCTATGCTTGCATATGTACTGGATGCCTGCCGGGGAGTGGGAGTCGGAGAGATATATGTTGTGATTGGCTTTGGCGGTGAGCAGGTAAAGAGGAGATTCAAGGACGCTGATGATATAGTGTGGGTCCGGCAGGAGCAGCAGAAAGGAACAGCCCATGCGGTCTTGTGCTGCAAGGAGCATCTCAACGGTTTCGACGGTGAGACGTTGGTTCTTTGTGGCGATGGGCCTTTGATTCGGGCGGATACGCTGAGAACAATTATAGAAAAGCACGAGGCTGAAAATTCCGCAGCGACATTAGCAACAGCTATTTTGGACGACCCTGCCGGCTATGGACGGGTGTGCAGAGACACAAACGGCAATATCGAGGCGATTGTGGAGCATAATGACTGCACAAGTGAACAACTAAGGATTAAAGAGGTCAACCCAAGCTATTATGTGTTCAATAACAGCATTCTCTTCGAGGCCGCAGCGAAGGTCAGGCCTGATAATGTCAAAAAAGAATACTATCTAACAAACGCTATTTCGATTATCATCGCGGCCGGGCACAAAGTTGTTGCGGTTGCGGCGATGCGGCCTGAAGAGGCGATGAGTGTCAATACCGAGGCGCAACTCAACGAGGTAAGCAGGATTATGCAGCGAAGAAACTCGGAAAACATAAAATGAGAAGTTAAAGTTAAGACTGAAGAAAGATGGTTCTGAACAATACTCTGAAGATATTTTCCGGCAGCAGTAATGCAGCGTTAGCCGGTGCGGTTTGTAAGTACCTGGGGATTCCTCTCGGCTGTGCGAATATAGACAGGTTTCCCGACGGTGAAAAAGTTATCAGGGTGGAGGACGACGTTCGCGGAAGGGATTGCTTTGTCGTGCAGTCAACGTGCAAGCCGGTTGATGAGCACTTAGTGGAACTTTTAATTTATCTGGATTGCCTGCGAAGGGCCAGCGCCAGCCGTGTTACTGCGGTTATCCCTTACTTCGGCTATGCCCGGCAGGACAGAAAAGACGAAGGACGAGTGCCAATCACCGCAAAACTGGTGGCCAATCTTATTACTACCGCTGGGGCCAACAGGGTGTTGGCGATAGATTTGCACGCCCATCAACTGCAGGGTTTTTTCGACATACCGGTTGACCATCTAACCGGTGAGCTGGTGTTGAGCAAGTATTTCAGGGACAAAAAAATCAGTAAACTAACGGTAGTTTCGCCGGATGTCGGTAATATGAAGATTGCATCCAGCTATGCTTCGCATCTGGACGGAGAACTGGCGATTGTGCACAAAAGACGGATGAGCGGCAGCGAGGTGAAGGCCCTGGAAATCATCGGCGAGGTGAAAGGCAGAAATGTTTTAATGTGCGACGATATCATCGCCACCGCCGGGACGGTGTGCAGCGCGGCCAAGCTGGTGAAGGAACGTGGAGCTGAAAAAATATATGTCGGGGCTACGCACGGTGTCCTTACAGGGCAGGCACTGAGGCAACTGAGCCAAGCACCGATTGATGAGGTGGTAGTTACTGATACCATACCCCGTAGCGAAGAGACCAAGAAGCTGGGCAGTATCAGGGTTCTAACTGTTTCTGCAATGTTAGGTGAGGCGATAAAGAGAATTCACAAAAATGAATCGGTCAGCAGCTTATTCGAAGACTTTTGAGAGGACAGAAGACGGAAAAATCTGACTTCCGATTAGTGAGGCAATTATGGAAAAGAGTTTGCTCTTAAAGGCGGATATTCGCGAACAGACCGGCTCAGGGCACGCGGCGAAAGTGCGTAAGCAACGTCGCATACCTGCAGTTGTATACGGCCATAAACAAAAGCCGGTGGCTATTTCGCTGGACGCGCATAACCTGGTCGAAGGGCTGCATCACGGGCATCGAGTATTTGATGTGCAGATTGGCAAAAAGAAAGAGACGATAATTATTAAAGACCTGCAGTACGACCATCTGGGCAGAGATATTATCCATATGGACCTGATGAGAGTTGATGTAACCGAGACGGTCAGGGTAATGGTTCCCATCGAGCTTAAAGGCACAGCCAAAGGTACACATGATGGAGGCATTATCGAGGAACATACGGACAGTCTGGAAATCGAGTGCAAAGTAACCGATATTCCTGAGACTATTGTTGTTGGCGTGAAAGAGTTAGGCATTGGTGACACCTTACATGCGGACGATATCGAATTGCCCAGTGGAGTGAAGCTGGTGAGCGCTCCATCGACATTGCTGGTTACCTGCAGTTTAGTTGCTGCCGCCAAGAGCACCGAAGAGCTTGAAGAGGAAACGCCGGCTGCCCCTGAAGTTATCGGCGAGGTCAAAGAGGAGACAGAGGAAGGCGAGGAGAAATCATCAGAAGAGGCCAAATAGCGTCTTTGGTGCTAAGAATAGATGGAAGGGTCTGAGGTTAAAATGGTCGTCGGCCTGGGGAATCCGGGCGAGGAATATGTTAATACGCGACACAATATCGGTTTTAGAGTAATAGATTCACTGGCTGAGGCGTTAAGAATAGATGTAAGAAAGAAAAGATTCGGCGCCTGCTTAGGGTCAGGTGAATTTGTAGATAAAAAGTTAATATTGCTAAAACCGATGCGGTTTATGAACTGCAGCGGCCAGGTAGTTGCAACAGCGGCAGGTTTTTACAAGCTTGCATTGAGTAATTTGCTTGTGGTGACCGACGATATGGCACTGCCGCCCGGCAGGGTTCGGATAAGACCGAAAGGTTCGTCCGGCGGGCACAATGGTTTAGCCGACGTGATAGAGAAACTCGGCACAGAGAATATAAACCGATTGCGAATTGGTATCGGTCAAAGCAATAAAGAATGGGCTGAAGATTATGTTCTCGATAAGCCAGCAAAGGAAGAAATGTTGCTGTTGGATGAGGCGATCGCCAAGGCCCGGGACGCTGTGCTTTGCTGGGTTGAATATGGTATTGAGGCGGCGAGAATCAAATTTAATCCGCCTGATGTGGACCGTTTACTGTAATTTAAATTCAGCAGGAGGTATTTGGTTTGAAGACTGTTGTTAAGAATAAGAAAGGGACTCCGTTTGGTAAAAAGCCGGCGAAACGGGAACCCAAATTGTACGAGGCGATGTTTCTTGTTGATTCGGATGAGGCGGCGGCAGACTGGGACGGGGTCAATGCGGTCATCAAAAACATACTGGAAAAGGCAGGGGCTGAGATTGTATCGATAAGAAAATGGGATGACAGGAAGCTCGCCTACGAAATTAAAGGCAAAAGCAAAGGGACGTATATCCTCTGTTATTTCAGGGCCGAGGGCGGAAGACTGCGGGACATTGAGCGGGATGTTCAACTCTCGGAGCGGATTATGCGTGTTTTGATTCTGTGTGCCGAGCATATAACAGCCGAAAGAGAACAGAAAACAGAGGACAGAAAAATCTGACTTCTGACATCCGACTTTTTATAAAGGGGAGCTTGAAATGGCTAATTTTAATAAAGTTTTGCTGATGGGCAATCTCACTCGTGACCCCCAGTTATCGTATACCCCGAACCAGACGGCTGTGGTGGATTTCGGTTTGGCGGTGAACCGCCGATGGAAAGGGCAGGACGGCGAAAACAGGGAAGAAACGTGTTTTGTGGATTGCCAGGCGTTCGGTCGGCTGGCTGAGAACATAAACAAATACCTAAGCAAAGGCAGGCCGCTGTTTGTCGAAGGCAGGCTGACTTTCAACAGCTGGACGGCTCAGGACGGCACGAAGCGAAGCAAACACCGCGTTACCGTGGAGAACTTTCAGTTTTTGGGCGGCCCAAGAGATACCAACAGAATTGAGCAGGGCGTGAGTGAGAAAAGCGTCGAGGCAGAAGAACAGAGCGGCGATAGTACCGGAGCAGATGATATACCGTTTTAACAAGCCTGAGGCTCATTAAACTCGTATTGCGTATAGTGTGAAAAGAAAGGCAAATAGACAGGTAGCAAATGGCAACACTCAGAAAGAAAAAAGACAGCGGGAGAAGAGGGCATTATACAGGTGTTCGGGAGCAGACACAATGTCGTTTTTGCAGAAGAGGCGAAAAATACGTTGATTACAAGGACATTGAGACCCTGGAGAGGCTCTTAACCCATCGCGGCAAGATATACTCTCGCAAGCGCAGCGGCAATTGCGCCGGCTGCCAAAGAAAAGTGCAAACAGCAATTAAACGTGCCAGATATATGGCGTTATTGCCGTATAGCGTTTAATGGCGGGTAGTCCGCTGCGGCGGAGAAAGGATTATATGAAGGTTTTGCTTTGCGAGGAT
>CAYYFT010000076.1:0-7231 GCA_964471015.1 uncultured Pirellulales bacterium
ACAACCGGGTTTAATACTGTCGATATTTCGACTCTGTCGGCGCAGAGTAAGTTTATTTTGATTCTGCTTATGTTTGTCGGCGGCTCGCCCGGCTCGACCGCGGGAGGAATAAAAACGGTAACAGTAGCCGTCGTAATAATGACTGCTTTTGCAGCCCTGCGAAAACGTCAGGAAGTTGAGATGTTTAAGCGTTCGGTTCGGGTGGTTGTTGTTGGAAGAGCAATTACTGTTACCCTGCTTTTTGTGGCGGTTTTGTTCATTGCTGCCCTGGCACTGAGTATCACAGAAAATGCCAACGGCTTTACTATGTCGGATATTTTCTTCGAGGCCGGTTCCGCGCTCGGAACGGTGGGCTTGACCACCGGCATAACGCCTTCCTTGACAACCGCAGGTAAGTTGATTATCATTGCAGCGATGCTTATTGGAAGATTGGGGCCGTTAACGCTGTTGGCATCGCTGACGTTTAACTTGAAACCGGCCCGATACAATTATCCTCAAGAGGCGGTAATTGTCGGATAAATTGGTAACTGGTAATTTGTAATTGGTGATTATTTAACCCCTTACCATTTGACCAGGACGGAGTTAATATTATGAAGCGCTTTGCTGTGATAGGTTTGGGAAGGTTCGGTAAGAAACTGGCTATCGCCCTTGCGATGAGCGGGGCGGAAGTTATCGCAATTGACAAAGAGAGAGATGAAATAGAACTGATTCGCGACCAGGTAAGTCTCGCCGTCAGGCTCGACAGTACCGATGAAGAAGCTCTCAAGGCACAAGGCGTCGACAAGGTCGATGTTGCTATCATTGGTATTGGGCAGGGGACAGGACGAGGTTTTGAATCGGCTATTCTGACGGTAGTGAACCTTCGGCAGATGGGTGTAAAAGAAATTTTTGCAAGAGCCGAGGATTTGATTGCGGGAGAGGTCTTTTCCAAGGTCGGTGCCACCGACGTGATTTACCCTGAAATCGAGTCTGCTCAGAGATGGGCGTATAAACTTATCGCCCCACAAATCGGCGAAAAGATAGATTTCGCGCCGGGCTACAGCCTTGCTCGCATAAAGGCGCCGGACAGTTTCGATGGGAAAACGGTTATGGATTTGCAATTGCGACAAAAATACAACGTCAATCTGGTTGCCATAAAGAGGGACGAACACAGCAAGGCCAAGAAGAGTGAAAAAGGCGGAATTATAAATGTCCCTATGCCCAATACCGTAATTTTCAAGGATGATATCCTGATGGTCGCCGGCTCCGACGCCGACCTCGCAAAACTGCCGCAAGAGTAAAACCAATGAAATAGAAACAACGGGCTACACCTTACGAGCATTGCTCTTCCTTTTCTCAAAAAGGTGTGGCTGGGTTATTGTTGACCGAGGTTTCCTTTTTCCCCTTTTTTGGGGTGTTACGTTTGGCTCTGTTAACGGCAATACACTAAACTTTTTATCTAATATATCCTGCACAGTAACAAGACTTATCTCTACCCCCTCTTTTTTAACTCTCGCTACTTCCTCACGTGCTCCCTTGCCGAAACTAAACGCCACGATATAACCTTTCATACCTTTTGTCTTGTGCTTATAATATCTTCTCAAAGCAGTTTCAAAATTATCAACAACGTTCCTCCCTATGCTTTCCGACTGCTTCACCTGTATAGGATAATGTTCAAGAAAACTAAGGCCGTCTATCCCCATATCTCCTGCCTTGCGAGGGCTGGGAGTGCCGTGCATTTCATTGATAACCCAGTATTGAAACTCATAAGGTTTAAATTTCTTCAGGTCTTCTACCTTCTTAGGCATATTGATAATATCAATATCCTTCTCCCTTACTCCTATTCTGGCAAGCCGAGTTTTAATTAAACTAATTGCTGATGGTGATATATCTATCCCTATCCAGTGCCTTCCTAAATTTTGGGCGACCGCCAAAGCCGTCCCACACCCACAAAAAGCATCAAGCACCCAATCATCTTCATTAGAGGAGGCCTTAATAATTTTTTCTAAAAGTGCTTCAGGCTTTTGTGTAGGATAACCCAAGCGTTCCTCGGCTGCTTGGTTTATTATGTCAATATACAAGTAGTCTGAAGGAGCATAACCCTTGCCAAGATAATTTCTTTTCACAAGTTCTGGATGTGTCTTTTCCCACTCAGGGGCTACATCTTTTGCTGAGCGAATTGGGCTTCCTTTGATGCCTCTGCCAACAAGTCGGTAGTATCCTTTATCATCTTTGAGTTTGTATTTTTTAATTGTTTCTTGCGCATATGGTTCTATTACACCCTCAGAGTCCCAATTAAACACATATGGCTTTGTGCTATCCTTGACATAAAACAAAATATCATCGTGCTTATGATTCCAATAACGCTTCGAGAACTGCCTTGTTTTATAACACCATACTAAATCGCTTCGGAAATTGTGATAGCCAAAAATGTCGTCCATCATCACCTTAAGATAATGTCCAGCATGCCAATCACAGTGAAGATACATAGAGCCGGTAGGCTTCAAAACCCTGTGCAGTTCCCTTACCCGCTCTCTCATCCATTCGATATAAACATTTATCCCGCCTTCCCATCTATCCTCGAAACTTCTTATCTCCGCCTCGTCGCCCCAGATGATTTCATAGTGCCTGTTGCTGAAGAAAGGCGGGTCAATATAGATAAGGTCAACGCTTTCCTTCTCTAAAGTAGCCAATATCTCTAAATTATCCCCGCAGTATAAACGGTTTCTTGTCATATAGTTTCCATAAATGTTTTATTAGATGAAATTGCCCATGTTTCAAAAACCTCGTGCCCCTCACTCCGCTCAGCTACTTTGCGATTCTGATTTCATCTACCTATCCAGACTCATTCACGCGTACCTTTGCTGCCCATTGGAGTATTTGTCCACACAATTTGATGAGCGACATAGACTGTTTGTTGTCTCCGTTGAGTTCCTCAAGAGTATAAGCCACCAACATGCTGTTCTTCCGATTGACCTCTTTGCTTGGCAGTCCATATTTGCTTCTTGCTCTGTTCTGTGCGGTTGCCCACACTTCTCCGCTAACGTCGTTTCGAACAGATTCGTGTATCTTTTTCGGCCACACGACCATATTATCACCCCAGACCGTTTCGTCTGGAAATGCCTTAGGGTCCTCTATCCCACATAGACGCATGAGACACAGATTGTCTCTCTCATGATTAGACCGCTCGTCAGGCTTCGTCTCATCGCCATCTGCATCAAAGACCAGGAAGAATGGGATTCGCAGCTTCAAAGCTATAGCCGCTAGCCTGCTCATATTTGTTTTCCCCTCTGCTACCACGAAGTGACATCCAAGCCCTCTGAACTCTCTTACTTGATTGGATAAGCCTAATTGCGTTGATATATAAGCCACATCTTCCTGTCCCTCAACCAACACTGCCGCTGATGTAAAGAACAATTCATTTTGCGAAGGTTCCAATATCTGTGCAAGCCTTGCCATAAGGCTGCTTGGTGACTTAGGTTTCTCAAATAGAGCCTTGCTCAGACATTCCTCTAGCTCGATGAAATTCGTTGCCGTAATCTGTGTCCTCCCACCAGTATCTTTCCTAACCATTCGAACATTCTCAAATCCTTTACTTGAGATGAAGTATGGGCTGTGCGTCGTCACAATAATCTGTGAGTTACCACCCGATGATGACAACTTCTCCAGGACATCCACCAACCGCTTGGCTTGTGGTGGATGCTGATACAGTTCTGGCTCCTCAAATCCAAGCAGTAGCTTCGGCCCACCCTGTGTTTCGCTCCCCGCCAACTCGTGCATAAGGGTTACCAAGAATGCTCGCTGGAGTCCATGCCCAGACCTTGCCACTTGCCCAATGAATGGACCGTCCCCTATCTGCGCCCAAGCAGTCGGGTCACTGATTCTTATAGACTGTTTCTCGTCGTAGTGCCACTGCAAATCCAGCCGTGCATGTCCCCCCGCGTATTCCTGCAAACGTTTCTCCATTGATAGTTTAAGGCCCTTTAGGGCGTCATTTTGTTTCTCCAACATCTGCCTGTATTTTTCTGCTACGTCTGCCTTAACCGACTCTATCTCGTCTGAGAAATCCAACTTTGTCCGCACTGTTCTTGCCAGCAGTTCGCCCAGCGCTGTCTTGCTCGCCTCCTCTTGTTCACTTGATGGGTCTTTAATCGCCGGGACGTATACCCATTGAATATACTTCTCCAACCGATTTTTCCCCTTCGTCCACCCGTAAGCCTCGGTATCGTCGTCGAGCAACTGGCACAGTTTGGGATGGCCTTCCTCATATTGATGGAGGGCGTTCTCCATCTGTTCTTTTGTTGATACATCAGATAGTTCAGGATATTCCAACCGCATTTTCCCATACAATTCTCGCAGTTCAAGAACCTTTGCCTTTTTGTCTATTGCTTCAAAAAATGGCGCAAAGGACTTCATGACGAGTCTCGAACCGCGTTGTTTCACGGGGGCATTTCTCTCTTTTTCATCCCATTTCGCTATGGCATACAGAATGAGTTTTCCTTGCCGATAGTAGTGCTGGAAATCTTTCTTGGCTTCTTCTGTCAGTTCCTCGAAGGTCAATGTAATCTTCACTGGCTTTCCAGTTTTCTTGAGATGAAAATCTTCTTCGCTAAGTGTAAGCATGTCTGTTTGTGTTGACTTACTTTCGCGAAAGAATATATTCAAGGCCATAAGGACACCTGACTTTCCGGATCCGTTTGGTCCTACGAAGCACGTATAATCATCAAACCTAATCGTCTCATCCTTGAACGAACGAAAGTTTTCAATCTTTAGTTCAGTTAATTTCATCTGTCATTTTCTCCCTGCACGCTCCAAGAACCCGCAATTCCCGTTAACGCACGAAATTCTGCCAATCCTGTTTCCAACTTTCAAACCACACACTACCCAAAACCGCAATCCCCGTCAAAGTAAATCCGTCATCCGACTCACGGAGCACGAACCACAATTCACAAAATCCGCCGCTTCATTTTACCCGCAAATTATTTTCCCGCAATAATTAAAATCTGCGTCAATCTGTATGAATCAGCGTAATCAGTGATTAAATTTTTCTTGACTTTTCCCCGAAATTTGGTATAATACTCGCCAGTCCCTTAGGGACGACAAACCGCCCAGCAGGGCAAGGTTTCAGGTCCAGTTTACCGCGACATCTTTATGATGGCGGGCAGGCCCAAGTCAAATAATCTACTAAAATTCGTTTAGAGCATTTGAAAACTTGATTTTCGTATTTATTTCGAATTTCGATACGCTATGAGTAAAAGTAAAAGTTTATCCTGTCTTGAGCGGGGTCGAAAGATTGGTCGGCTTAATAACGAAGTCCGAAGGAATTCGGCGGACAAGGCAACGGCCTTTCACAGAAGCTCGTTTCGAGAAAAGGCCTTGCCGCAAAACGCACACCGACCTAAACTCTGCGCTCTCTGCGTCCTCAGCGGTGTTAATTTAGGCAGCTTTTATTTAAGTAATCAGTGTTAATCTGTGTAATCTGTGGTTAAAAATCAATCAATCAAAACAACTAAATTATGCGAAACGAACCCAATTTTCAAAAAAGTCAAATGTTTATAACCGCAATGAAAACAACGAATTACAGCGAAAAATAAACAATGGACACTTGGTCAAAACGAACCCAAACAAAGCCAATTATAAAGCGTTCTTCAGACTTTTCGATATTTTCGCAGCATATCAAGTAGGTTTTGCATATCTTCCGGCAGCGGGGCTTCGAATTTTACCGCTCTTTTAGTTTTTGGGTGTTTGAATTCAAGCGTCCAGGCGTGAAGGGCAACTCGGTTTATGACCGGCTCCTGCACAGCAGGTTCGACTTCCTGCAATTGCCAGGGATAGACAAGTTTGCCGCCGTACATATCATCGCCTACGATTGGATGCTTAATGTAAGATAGATGAACGCGTATCTGATGCGTTCTGCCGGTTTTAGGGGTCATCTTCAACAGAGAAAAGCCACGAAAGCTCTCAACGACTTCGTAGAAAGTAATCGCTTCTTTGCCGAGTTCAGGCCGAATCGCATATTTTTCTCTCACCTTCGGATGGACGCCGAGCGGTGCATTTATCCGGTCGGCTGTCAGCTCGGGGGTGCCGTGAACTATAGCGAGATAGCTTTTTTTTACCTGACGGTTTTCGAACTGTTTGGCGATTTTCCACTGGGCGGTATCGTTTTTGGTGGCGACCATAACGCCGGTGGTGTTTCTATCGAGCCGATGGACTATGCCCGGCCGAAATTCGCCGAGCCCGCTCGATAAACTGTCTGAGTAAAAAGCAAGGGCGTTTACCAAAGTGCCGTTGGTGTTGCCGCGGGCAGGATGAACAATCATATCGGGCTGCTTATTGAGCACGATGATGTCCTCGTCTTCATAAATGATATTCAGTGGGATATCCTGGGCTAAAATCTCTTTGCTCGGCACCTCAGGCAGGGTCAACTTAATTTTATCTCCGGGGCTTAGCTTAAAGCTGGGCTTGATTACTTTGCCATTGACCTTGACACCGCCGGCTTTGATTATCTCTTGGAGCATAACGCGGCTGAAGTTACTGAACCGGCCATGGAGGTATTTATCAATCCGGCGTTCTTTGAGTGAATTTCCTACTTGGAGTGTTAACTGTCCGTTGTCTGTATTGGCATACTGCATCTCGCTTCACTCATATTATCGGCTGGGCAGATTGAAGTCGGGGACCTCGAATGTGCCGTTTGGTGCTGGGACTCCTGAATTGGTATCAGGAATCTCAGATGTACCACTTTGCGTTGTGGGCACTTCAAGCTTAATCTTGGGTTGTATAAATTCGGCAGGTGCTCGTTTTGGCGCTTGTCTAAAGACCACCTTTTGCTGATAGTCGGCCATTGTGTGGAGTCGCTGCTGTGCCTGAGCAGCGGCGACGGTGCCTTCGAAGTCAGCGTTTGTGATTATTTCGTTATATATTGCCCGTGCCTGCTCGAAATTCCCGAGTTCTTCTTCGCACAGCCCCAGTCCTAATTTAGCCATCGCCATCAACAACGGATTGGCTGGGGACTTCTCGATTGCTTTTGTGTAACTATCCTTTGCCCGGTTTATCTGGGCTGCTAAATCCTTTCTGTTTACACTCCCAAAGCGGTAATGCAACTCCGTCCGCAGTGCTTCGGCTCTTTTAATCAGTGCCAGAGCAGACATCTGCTCCTCTTTTGCATTTTGGGCGACATTTTGGAGATTATCAGCGACCTGGATGAGAACATAAGAAATATCTACACCTTGGGCCTGGGCCTGAAGGATTCGGG
>CAYYFT010000077.1:0-7214 GCA_964471015.1 uncultured Pirellulales bacterium
ACTGATTTTGTATTATGAGCTGGCGGTAATCGTCATAGGCGGCGCAGTTGTATCTGAGAGCCAGCCGTTCGGTGAGTTTGGCGTCTCTGTCGGCAACAGCCTGAATCTGGAAATAGTCGATTTGAGATGCCGCTTCGAGCAAAAGCTGGCCATTATTATCAAGACCAAGCACTGCAGTTTTTAACTTATTTTCGCTCATGTTGCGGTATGATAGATGAAATTTACTAACAGCACCAATGTTTTTTGCTGGCGGGGAATTTGCGATTAGAAATATCCAGAATATGAAAAAATGGGAAAATTGGGGGTAGATTTTAAGGGGACGTTAGTTTTTGGGTTGAAAATAAAGGTGGGGGTGTTAAAATGTAACAAGTGGGCAAAAGGGGTAATTAGGAAAGGTAAAAAATGCGAGCGAGTCTTTTCGTAAAATGGCTTGAAAGTGGTCAACGGTGCTATTTTATGGGCAAACGTTCAAGAACGTTCAAAAACGTTTGAAAACATTCAAAAACTGTATAGAAACGTTCGAAAACTATATAGAAATGTTCAAAAACTGATACAAAATCTTCAAAAATAAGCAAAGATTTTGCAGTTTTTAGTTCGTTGTTCATTGTTCGTAGAAGTATGAGATCCCTCGACTACGCTCGGGACGCCGGAGGCGGTTTTTTGCCTAAATTAACAGAGATTTTTCGGTGCAGATTTTGAAGTTTGCGGGTTGGGGGGATGATGTTAGAAAGTATATAAGTATATGCGTATATACTTATATAGTATTTTAACGAATGTCAGGTGTTTAGTGCGGTTTGGCAGTGATCTAGTCTTTTTGTCTGATCGAAAGGACTAGAAGCTTTTTAGTGTGGAAAGTAATTAAGTATGTGCATACATACTTAAGTCATATATCAGCAGATGTCGAGTGTTTTGTGAGGTTAGCGGTACTTCATGAGACAGGACAACGAAAAAGAAAGAAAAGCGGAAAAAGGTTGTGGGGGATTAGAAAAGAATGTAAGATATGGGTCCCCTGTTCCTGGCCCCCGGCCTAAGACATGCTGGGGCAGGCAAGAGAGCATCGCTCGGGGATCTACGCCCACAGGGTAAACTGCGCCCCACAGGAAAGGGGCAAGCTACGAGGGTAAAATTTGTTTCCGGATAAAGGCATTCCGGAATCTGCGGTGAGCAACGGCGATAGATTTAAGTTTTTAATTTTGCGGGTAAAATAAGATAGTGAAATTCCATTGCGAAGTGCCCACCCCCAAAGAGATAGCAGACGGCGCATCTCACGGGGCAAGCAGGGCAAGCTGCCGGAGGGCGTTAGGAGAAGAGAAATTAAAAATCAAAATGCAAAAAGCAAAACTACATCCGCCTTCAGTAAACTTACGGCGGACAAGCAGCAAAAATAAAAAATACAAAGACACGGAAAACGGAAGACAAATACTCGATACTGGATACTTGATACTTGTTACGAATTGAGGGAACAAGGTTGCTGCTGCTGCCGGAGGCCACCGAAGCGGAGAAAGTGGAACAGCAGAACAGTTGAACAGGAGAAAAACGGTGTCCTCTTCGACAAGCTCAGGATGATAAAATGGATTCCCGCCTTCGCGGGAATGACAGGCGAGATTGCCGCACTGCGCTCGCAATGACCCCGATGAGATAGCAGACGACGCCCCGAAGAGATAGTTTCACATCTCATAGGGCAAGCATCTCACAGGGCAGACTGGAGGATGCAACAGCTACGCTGCTCAGACGCACCCAGGGCACAAGCCGTGGGGGCTTTTTAGGAGGGTCGATTTTTCTGCTGAGCGCGGGATTTCAAATTTAGGATTTCTCGGAGAATATTCTTGACAAGGGGGGTGTAAAAGCGTAGAATTCTACCACCTCTTAAGGCACTGAAGAGAGGAGAAAATGTGCGATTTCTTTGGCTCAATTGCGTGAAATTCTGTGAGAAAGTATCGGTATGCGCAGGGTATACTATAAAAACATAAAAACTTTTATGGAAGGAGAATAAAATGAAAACTACAAGAATGTTAACAGCTCTGGTTGTGGCTTTCGGTCTTTTGGCCTGCTCATCGCAGTTTGTCAAGGCGGCACCGGTGGGGACGGCCTTTACCTATCAGGGTCATCTTTACGACGCCAGCCGTGTGGCGGATGGCCCCTATGACTTCCAGTTCAAGCTGTTCGATGACCCCAACGTCATCATCGGCAATCAAGTGGGCAGCAATGTTAACGTAGCTGATGTGGATGTAATCGATGGCTACTTTACTGTGGAATTGGATTTTGGCAGCGTGTTTGATGGCAATTCTGTCTGGCTGGAGATTGGCGTTCGGCCGGGTGAACAAAACGACCCCAATGCTTATACAACCCTTAGTCCACGTCAGGAAGTAACACCCACGCCATATGCGCTTTATGCAAAGACCGCGGGCAGCGATAACGACTGGATGGTCTCCGGGAATGATATGTATTCAATCCCATCAGGCAATGTTGGCATCGGTACGACGAGTCCAGGAGCGGCTTTGGAAATCGTTGGCGAAGGAGTCGCCAATCATCTCGTGCTCACAAATCTGGGTAGTCCAGGTCCTGCTTTACGCCTGAATGCACTCAACAAAGATTGGGTCATAATGGGCACCAGCCCGGGCGCTCCTTCGGGTGACCAGCAGCTGGTCTTTCGCGACTTTAGTGCCGCCAAGGACCGGATGGCCATCGACCGTTACGGCAACGTAGGCATCGGCACGACGTATCCGAGCTGCACATTTGACGTAACTGGAACGCAGGACAGCAGTCTAGTGAGCCAGCCGAATGCGACCCATATGTTCGTACACCTGACGAATACGACGGAAAACACTGGAGAAGGTCCTGGCATCGGCTTCTCGAACTCCAGTGTTAAAGAAAACATCGGTGCGAAGATCGTACACATCCGCACCGGCTCCCAAAGCACCGGGGATTTGGCATTCTATACCAAAAACAGCGGTACACAGGGCGATTACACGACCGAGAAGATGCGCATCAAGGCAAACGGCAGTGTCGGCATCGGGACGGATAGTCCTGGAAATAATCTAAAACTTGACGTAGCAGGAAGGATAGCTCCGGACTGGGGGAGTACAACTGATGCTACTTATAGGTTTGGTGATGGGAGCGAAAATACAGGCTTTGCCAGCCCCTCCTCAGATGCGATATCGGTGGTAATAGATGGCTCAGAGGAAATCCACATTTCCGCCTTCGGTTATGTCGGCATCGGGGATACATCACCAGCGTATCGATTGGAACTACCAAACGATGCAGATGCATCTGGTCGTGGCCGGGCAAACGCCTGGAGCACTTACAGCTCCAGAAGGTTGAAGAAAAACATAAAGCCGATTGAAAACGCATTGGATAAGGTAAAAAGGTTAAGAGGAGTATATTTTGACTGGAAGAAAGACGGAATCCACGACATTGGGATGGTTGCAGAAGAGGTAGGCGAGGTTATCCCTGAGGTGGTGGACTATGAAGCCAATGGGGTAGATGCCGCCTCACTCAGTTATGGCAGGTTAGTGGCACTTTTAATTGAGGCGGTGAAAGAGCAACAATGCAAAATTGCAGAGTTGGAAGCAACCATTGCCCAAAGAGAGCCGGTGGAACAAAGGCTTAAGACTCTGGAGAGAATGATACAGCAACAGCAGTTTGCCATCGCGAAGGAGGTTCAACAATGAGACAGATTATTCTAAATGCGTTTGTTCAAAAAGGCGTTATTACATTGCTGGTGGTATTCCTACTGGTGACTGTCCCGGCGTTGGGTCAGAGCGGAGGAAACTATGTTTTGGACTGGAGCACGATAGACGGCGGTGGTGGTGTTAGCAGCGGCGGGCAGTATATTGTAACCGGTACTATAGGTCAGCCGGATGCGGCATACTCGGCTGGTGGCAGCTATGAGCTGCTTGGCGGTTTTTGGCCGGGCGAACCGTCGTGCTTCGTGGATTTCGAAGACTTTGCAAGATTCGCCGAATACTGGCTTGAAACGGGAAGTGATTTGCCTGCTGACCTGTATGAGGATGGTATCGTTGACTTGTTCGATTTGAAGCTGTTTGTTGATGAATGGCTCTGTTATTGTCCGTATGGCTGGCCGTTGAAGTAATAGAGGACGGGGGACGGACGACAGATGCTCGATGCTGGATACTCGATGCTCGTAATTGGTTAATTAGTGAATGGCGATGTGGGCCCCAGATAACGACTTTCTGGGGTCTGCGCTACGCTCCGAGGATCTTCGCTGCGCTACGACAGGGAAAGATAATTTTCGCTTGACAATTTCGGGCAATAGAGGCATAAATAAGCAAGGCAATCAACGGGGCTGGGTTATATCCGCTTTTCCTACTCCCTCCGCACCCAGCCCTGTTTTTATTTCGTGGAATTGAGATTGCCACGTCGGCCTAAGGCCTCTTCGCAATGACAAATTCGTGAAACTACCGCTTCACTTGAATTGCGTAAGTATTTGTGGTAATAATTCGTCCTTCGCAACAGCGCTGCTGCGGAGAATGAAATTGCTGCAAAACGATAGAATGGATTCCTGCTCCCTTGGGGACAAGTTTCGCAGGAATGACATACGCAATACGATATTATGAAGGTTCAAATTAGAAAATCACTGGCTGCAGCTGTATTTAGTATCAGTCTTGTCAGCGCCGCTTCGGTAGAGTATTGCGTCGCCGTACCGGCGATGGCTAAACAGAGTAACTCGGAGCTGGCAAAACGCGTTGACGGTATTATCGAACAATCTTCCCAGAAAAAGGTTCGATACTCCGTTGTCATCGTAAAAGCGGATTCGGGGGAGGTGGTATACAGCCATAATGCGAACGAAGCGATGATTCCGGCTTCAAATATGAAAATAATTGTTACGGCGGCGGCGCTGAAATACTTAGGGCCAAATTACGAGTTTAAGACAGAAATTGGTCTTTGCGGCGATACGTTAGTAATAAGAGGCGGCGGCGACCCGCTATTAGGTGATAAAGTTACGGACACTAAATACCTTAGAGAGGCCGGCTGGATATTTAAGGATATAACGGCAGCACTGAAACGAAATGATATGACAGCCATTAAGGATATTATCGTCGACAGCAGTATATTCGATGATGAACGGGTGCATCCGAACTGGCCGAAGAAAGATTTGAACCGGTGGTATGCCTGTGAAGTGAGCGGTTTGAATTTCAACTGCAACTGTATAGAGATAAGCGCTAAAACTATCGGCGGCAAAACGACTGTTTTTATTAAGCCGGAAACCAGTTATGTAAAGGTCATCAATAAGGTTGTGCCAATATCGAAGGGTAAAGGTGCGTTGTGGGCCTATAGAAATCAAGAGATTAATAAAATTATCGTAAAGGGCAAATGTAAAAAGCAAGTGTGGCCATTTGCCGTTGCGATTGAGAGGCCTGCTGCATTTTTCGGGTATTTATTAGCGGAGAATTTGGCTAAAGCAGAGATAAATACAAAAGGGCAGCTTCTTGAAAAGTCGGTGGGCGAAGATTGCAATTTCAAAAGAATTGCTGAATACAGCACACCAATAGCAGATTGTCTGGCACGGTGTAATAAGGACAGCCTGCCGCTGGCGGCGGAGGCACTTCTCAAGACCATTGCCGCCAAAGCCTCACCGGACGGTAAAAACGGCAGTTGGGCGGGAGGACGAGAAATAATTCACAAATATCTGCTGGAGCTTGGTATTGAAAGAGAAGAATTTTATATCGACGACGGGAGCGGGCTGAGCAGGGGAAATAAACTCAGTGCAAATGCCATCACGAAGGTGTTGTTGGATGTTTACAAAGGTGAGAACCGGGGGCTTTATAAGAATTCGCTTGCGGCGGGGGGGATAGACGGGACAATCGGCAAATATTTCAGAGAAAAAAAATACAAGGGTAAAGTTTTCGGCAAGACCGGCTATATCGGCGGCGTTAAGTCGTTTTCGGGGATATGCAGTGGTAAAAGAGGGGATTATATATTTTCCATTCTGGCCAATAACACCAACGGGCGGACACGGGGAGCAATCAATGATATAGCAAAAGTAATTATAGATGATAATGGGGGGTAATGTGAATCGCAGGATTAACGTCTGAAGTAGACTATGGGGCCATTTTCGTAGATTTTTGCCTCCCAGGTTTCCGAATTGGGCTTGGCTGCTCGAAAGAGAGGGACTTCAAGGAACTTAGGTTCTACGCGAAGTATCAAGGCGGAAGGCGGGGATTTTTCAATCAACTCCTTGAGGTTTTCCAAGCCTATGGTGTGTGTGAGGTGGCGGTCGGAGGGGGAGAGGTAATCGGCAACTCTGTAAACAAACGGGCCTGCGGAGAATTCGGTATAGATATCGCAGCCTCCTTCGAGGGCATAAAGAGGGGCCAGGGTGAGTATTAGTTTCGGGCTTTTAGTTTTCTCGGCAATATCTTTCGAAATCCGGTGCAGGCGAATCGGAGTCCAGCTTTGCGGGTCAAAGAACTTTGGAACCCTGTGCAATACACAAGGGTATGATGCCACTGCTACAACTGCACAGGCAATCATTAAAGCACGGGCCAGCTTGAAATGCTTACCGGGGCTGGTATTGGAGTTAAGTTTTCTCAGGTACAGAAGGGGGAACGCAAAGCTGATTACTATGAAAGGGACCGGCATTGCGAGGTGCTGTTTCCATGTTGTCGGCATAATTAAAGCAATTATAAAAAAGACGAAAGCCAACAGGACAGCAAGTAGCAGATTTGCTGCGTTTGATATTGTTAGTTTGCGACGTTTCCATGCGATTGTCAGGCAGAGGTAAATCGCTATCAAGATAAGGACAAAGCAGCCTCGTGTCGTCAGGAAGCGGAATATTATATCAAGCTTGTTATGAAACATGCCGGTTTGGTGCACCCATTCACCGTTAAGTATGGATATCCGGAAGAGGTTTAGAAAGAATGCCCGTGGTGCCAGAGCTATCATCCAAACCGGCCAAATCGCAACAACAGCGGCGGCAATTAAAAACGGCAAAATGGTCTTAAATTTTTGCTTTATTGAACCGGTGGGTCGGGTCAGCAAAACAGCGAAAAACAGCAGCTGCACAAGAGCTGTGGTTATCCGCATACAGGTTGCGAAGGTCAACAGTGCACCAATGAAGGCGACTCGATAGTATCTTGATTTGTGCTTGAAATCGATAGAGATAAACAACCAGAAAGAAAGCAGAACGAGAAGAATCACGAGGTCGTGATTCCAGGCGAAGCCGTTGGCGTAATCGACGAAAGGATTGAATA
>CAYYFT010000078.1:0-7095 GCA_964471015.1 uncultured Pirellulales bacterium
GTATCGCCCGGCAAAATCCGAATAAAATGCATCCTCATTTTACCCGAAACATGCGCCAAAATCTTGTGGCCGTTTTCCAATTCCACTCTAAACACTGCATTCGGCAATGCCTCCTTTACTGTGGCCTGCAATCTTATTGCGCCTTTTCCTGCCATAGACATCTCCGAAACTAAAAGCTGAAAACTTCTGAATTTAATAAGCCTGATGCGTATTAAATTTCCACAGCTTTTCGCTTTGAGTTTTTCTCCTTTTACTACTTTACAGTCAGCACTTCACAACCATCTTTCACTATTGCAATTGTATGCTCAAAATGAGCCGAGCATTTTCCATCTTTCGTTGCTACTACCCATCCATCTTTCAGTGTTCGCACGTCACTGGTGCCGGCATTAATCATCGGCTCTACTGCCAAGACCATACCTTCAGCAAGAATAATATCACAGCTGAGCAATTCATCGCTGACAAAGTTTGGCACTCTGGGCTCTTCGTGCATTTTTTTACCAATGCCGTGTCCGACAAAATCCTTTACTACCGAAAAGCCGGCTGATTCAGCGTAATCCTGCATTTCGGCAGCTATGCGGCTCCATTTGACAGCCGGTTTCGCTTGAGCTATTGCAATATCGAGAACATGCTTAGTCACGTCCATAAGTTTGCGTTTATCCTCAGAAACCTCACCAACAGCAACCGTAACAGCGGCATCTCCACAATAGCCATCAAGTCTGGCGCCAAAATCAATGCTCAAGATATCGCCATCCCTAAGCATAACGGTCTCGGAAGGAATTCCATGGACGACCTGCTCATTTATCGAGGCACAAATGCAGGCAGGAAACGGAACCCTTGCATACGGACTGCGCACACCCTTAAACAAAGCCGTTGCCCCGGCGCCAGCTGTAATTTGCGAAGCTATGACGTCCAACCATCCAGTAGTTACTCCCGGTTCTGCAACCTCCTTTAATTTTGAAAGAACATCGGCTACAACAGCACCTGCTTTACGCATCAACTCAATTTCTCTTCGGCTGCGAAGCGTTATAGCCATTTTATACGCCTCAGGCACATTAATTTCTTCGCCCTTTGGCGAGAGTATCCAAATTTTCGAACAATAAATCGCTTACCTCATCAGCATCTTTGTTAGCATCAATATCATAAACAGTATTGTTCTTTCTATAGTAATCCACCACCGGTTCCGTCTGCCGGTGGTAGGTCTTAAGCCGATTCGTAACCACTTCAAGGCTGTCATCCGGTCTTTGAATAAGGATGGTGCCATCGTTATCACATATTCCTTCGACCTTCGGCCTTAGGTTTTCAATGTGATAAACCGCACCACACTGGGGACAGCTTCTTCTGCCAGTCATCCGTTGGGCTACCATCCCGTCATCTACCATTAAGTTTACAACAGCATCTATTCTTTTTTCGCTACAAGCCAACGATTTGGCAAGCTTCTCAGCCTGATTAACGGTTCTGGGAAAACCATCCAGCACGAAACCGGCCTGTGGTGCCTTTTTAATCGCACCAGTCATCATTTCAACTATTACTTCATCCGGCACAAGTTCACCTGAGTCCATATACTTCCGGGCTTTTCTACCCAGTTCGGTTCCTGCAACTCTTTCCTGTCGTAAGATGTCTCCACTGGATAGATGGAGCAGGCCATATTTTTCAACAATGCGCTTACACTGCGTTCCTTTGCCCGCACCTGGAGCACCCAGCAAAACTATCCTCACCTATATGCTCCTTTAATTCTTCCGGTTTCACTAAAACCATCATAGCTTCGCATCAAGAGGTTAGCCTCGATTTTCTGCACCAGGTCCAGAGAGACACTGACAACTATCAATAATCCGGTGCCACCGAGGAAAGTTGCTATTCTCCAATCAACTCCTAATAATATTGAAACGACCGATGGCACAACGGCAATTATGGCTAAGAAAGCAGCTCCAAAATAAGTAATTCTGGTCATTACTTTTTCCAAATAGTCAGCGGTTCTCCGCCCCGGCCGAAGTCCCGGGATGAAGCTGCCCGAATCCCGCAAATTTTTGGCCACTTCCTTCGGCTGAAACTGTATTGTTGTCCAAAAGTAAGCGAATAAGAATATCAATAACATATACAAGACATTATAGGTATAAGCACCCGGGCCCAAAGCATTCTGCAAACTCTGAAGAAATACCGAATTTGTGAACCTGTTTGCCAACTGGCCAATTATCACCGGCGGGAACATCATAAAACTCGATGCGAAAATTATCGGCATCACTCCGCCGTGATTGACCCGAAGCGGCAGATAGCTCCTACCGCCAACAGTCATCCTACGACCACGCATCTGCTTTGCCTGCTGAATAGGTATTCTGCGCTGGCCTTGAGTTATTAGTATGGCGCCTGCAACAACAAATACAAACGCTGCAATCAGGAACAATATCTTTGCCGGGCCTATGGTTCCAGGCGGTGCACCGACTCTGAAGTCAACATTCTGCCAAAGCATCTGAACCGCCCAGGGCATTCTGGAGATAATGCCGGCCATAATTATTAAACTGATACCATTGCCTATGCCGTATTCATCTATCTGCTCGCCAAGCCACATTAAGAAGATGGTGCCGGCCGTCATACCAACAACGCCCATTATCAAAGCCTGAGTGTGCATACCCGCATAAATATAGGCCCCCAACCCGAACAGTCTCATATACATTATCGACTGAAAAACACATATCGGCACTGTCAAGTAGCGTGTGTACTCCTGTATCTTCTTATAGCCGGTTTGGCCCTCCTGGCGCAGTTTTTTCAAGGCGGGAACAACCTCGCCCATCAACATAAGGAAAATCGACGCCATAATATAGGGCATAATTCCCAGACCAAACAAGCTACTGCGGCTCAAGGTTCCACCGGTGAACATTTGCAGGTATTCGGCAGCTCTTCCTAAAGGACTATCTGTGTCTCTTGTATCGACGGCAGCTTCCATCTTCGACTGGTCAAAGCACGGAATAGGGATATGGAAACCGACCCTGTATATCATCAGCAACGCCACAGTAAAAAGAACCTTGTTGCGCAGGTCCGGGATTCTGAATATGTTAAATACTGCTCCAAGCATCTTTATATTTGCCTCTAATCTTTCACTTTTATAATAATTAAAATCAGTCGCCGGGATGGCTTACGCCATTACTCTATTATTTTCGCTGTGCCGCCGGAAGCCACAATCTTCTGCTCTGCGGTTTTGCTAAATTTATGAGCCGTTACTCGCAACTTTTTTGTCAGCTCACCATCGCCGAGAATCTTGACTTTATTCTTGAGGCTGTCAATCAGTCCAGCATTGGATAACTGTTCTACACCAACGGCAGCACCCTCGTCAAATCTTTCCAATTGTGATACATTAACAATTTTGTATCGTGTTTCGAATTTATAATTGCTAAAGCCGCGTTTGGGCAATCGCCTAAACAGAGGCATCTGCCCACCCTCATAAAGTGATACCGAAGCCGAGCCAGACCTGCTGCCGCTGCCTTTGTGGCCTCGTCCACAGGTTTTGCCACGGCCTGTACCAGTGCCTCTACCAACGCGCCTGCGAGCTTTATGTTTACCTGCGACAGAAGTTATTTTGAAATTTAACATTTCAATCATCACCACCTTTTTACAGCTTCAACTTCCACACCACGAAGAGATTCAACCATTTCTTTGCTGCGCAACTTCAACAATCCACCTAACGTAGCTTTGACAACATTTTTAGCGGAGGTGCTTCCGTAAACTTTTGTAAGCACATCCTGCACACCGGACAATTCGAGCACCGCTCGAGCACTTGAGCCGGCGATAACCCCCGTGCCCGGGCTGGCTGGAACCAGTATTATCTTTGTCGCTCTGTATTTGCCGCTGACCTGGTATGGAATCGTCCTGCCAAGCAGAGCTACTCTGTGCAAAGATTTCTTGGCGTCTTTTATAGCTTTCTCAACAGCTAACGGAACTTCATTAGCCTTACCATAACCGACACCCACTGTGCCTGCACGGTCACCAACTACAACCAGGGCCGCAAAGCTGAACCGTCGGCCTCCTTTGACCACTTTGGAACAGCGAAATACTTTTACGACCGTATCTTCGAACGGCTGTTCTTCCTGAGCAGATAGTTTAGCGCCATCAGAAGGCCGCACCAAAGGTGCGACCCTCTTCTTTGAGGTCTTACTTTTAACAGGATTAGCCGATTCTGCTGTCAATTCTCTTCTCCAAACTTATCTCTCTTGTTTAAAAAACCAACCCAGCTTTTTTCGCTGCCTCGGCAAGAGCCTTGACTCTGCCATGAAACTTATAGCGGTTTCTATCAAAGCAAACGCACTTAATGCCAACACCCAGCGCCTGTTTTGCGACTGCTTCACCTACGATTTGAGCGGCCTTTTTGTCACCGCTGCGAGGCAATTGGTCCCGCAGGGCTTTTGTTCTTGTGCTTGCAGAAACAAGTGTCGCTCCTGCAACATCATCCGTAATCTGGGTGTAAATATGTCTGTTTGAGCGAAATACCGACAGTCGCGGCCTGTCCGGTGTTCCAAAGACCTTTTTTCGCACGTGATATTTACGTCTCAAGGCTGCTTTTTTTGTCCTGTCAGTTCTCATAAAAACCAAAAATCCCAACTACACTGTTCCTGAAGCAAACGCTTTGCCGACTTTGCGTCTTATGTATTCGTCGGCATAACGGATACCTTTGCCTTTATAGGGTTCCGGCGGCCTTACTTCTCTTACATCCGCAGCAAACTGTCCCAGCAGTTTCTTGTCTATCCCTAAAAGGGTAAACCTTGCGGGAACATCATTGCCTCTGGTTGCACCGGCCTCAATGTTTACCTTTACACCCTCTGGTATTGGCTTCTCTACCGGATGGCAGAAGCCAACCTGTAAAATCAGCTTGCCCCCCTGTTCTTTGACGTTATAGCCGGTGCCGTACATTTGCATCTTTTTTTCAAAACCTTTGCTGACGCCAGTTATCATATTGGCAATCAAGGCACGCATTGTGCCGTGCAACTGTCTGTTCCGGCGTATTTCAGGACGCTCATTCTCAACCAATACTTTTCCTGCGGAACTGTCAATTTTTACCGATATCGGCGGCTGACAGTTCAACTGCAGACTGCCGAGCGGACCCGAAACCTTGATACGCAGACCACTCTGTTCAACCTTTACCCCTTCAGGGATAGTAATCAGTTTCTTCCCGATACGACTCATTAACTCACCATACAAAGTATCTCGCCACCAACGTTGTCCTTGCGGCAGCTTCTATCACTCATCACACCTTTACTCGTCGAAACAATCGCTACACCGTAACCGGCCAAAACGTGTGGTAACCGGTCAACAGGCGAATAGACCCTTCTGCCGGGTTTACTTATTCGTGCTATCTCACTAATAATAGACCGGCCATTCTGGTCGTACTTTAGGGTAACCCTCAGTATTCCCTGTTTGCCATCATCGATGCGGTCGAAATCCTCGATGTAACCTTCCTGCTTAAGCACAACCGCTATACCTTCGCAGATATTCGATGCCTTAATGTTAACCTCAGTCTTATTCACCCATATCGCATTGCGAATTCTCGTCAGCATATCAGCTATTGGGTCACTGGCGCTCATAATTGGACTCCAAGTCAATCTCCAAATGGCGATTTTTCAATTGTAAATCGCTTTACCAACTGGCCTTTTTTACTCCCGGTATTTTTCCTTCGTTGGCTAAGGTTCTAAAACAAATCCGGCAAATTTTGAATTTGCGATAAACAGCTTTGCTTCTTCCACAAAGCTGACAACGCGAATATTGCCTAACGCGAAACTTTTGTTTCTTTTCTGCCTTATTTTCCAGTGCTTTAGTCGACACTCACATGCTCCAAACTAATAGTTTACCTTTATAGCCAACAGCCGCTAAATACTACCGCTCCGGCGTTGCTGACTCCCTGAAGGGCATACCAAAAAGCGACAGCATTTTCATTGCTTCCCTGTCAGTATTTGCCGTCGTTACAAAGGTTATGTTCATACCCTGCTGAAACTCGACCTTCGCAGGGTTGATTTCCGGAAAAACACTCTGCTCAGCCAACCCCATCGAGTAATTGCCTCTGCCGTCAAAACCTTTTGGGCTAAGGCCACGAAAATCTCTTACCCGGGGTATTGCAAGACTAATCAGTCTATCCATAAATTCATACATTCGCTCGCTACGGACAGTTACCTTCAAGCCGATTTCGTTACCTTCACGAAGCTTGAAATTCGAGACGCTTTTTTTAGCTTTACATACGAGCGGCATTTGGCCGGTAATCATCATCAGGTCCTTTTTCGCAAGTTCCAGAAATTTCTTGTCCTGCACCGCTTTGCCTACTCCCATAGAGATAACAATCTTTTCCATTCGCGGCACAGCCATAGGATTTTTGTAGTCAAACTCCCTAGCCAATTCCGGAACTACGCTGGACTTATATAACTCCTTCAAACGTGCCATTTCTTATCTCGCTTCAGGCCTTACGAGCCCTTCTAACAACGCCAATTTCACCACCGTCGGTTGCAAGGCGTTTTTTACTTCCATCGGCATTTATCTGATAATGAACCCTACTGCCTCTTGAGCTTTTTGGATTTACCGGCAAGACATTACTTATATGGATTGGCTGCTCAACATCAATACGACCTCCCTGTGGATTCCTGCGCGAAGGCCGAACGTGCTTTTTTGCTACATTGTGCCCCTGAACTACTACGCTTTTCTTCTCCGGTATGACGCGCAGCACCTTACCGGTAGCGCCCTTATGCTCACCTGTTATAATCTCAACCATATCACCTTTTTTTATATGTAGGGCCATCTTTAAATTTCGTATCTCTCTTTACACAACAATAACCAGCTTATTCAAACCACTTCGCTTGCAAGCGAAATAATTTTCATATAGTTTTTTTCACGAAGCTCTCGAGCAACCGCACCAAAAATCCTTGTCCCTATGGGATTGCCTTCGCCATCAATCATCACGGCGGCATTGCTGTCGAACCTTACATAGCTGCCATCGGGGCGCTTCAGCGGGTGTTTGGTGCGGATAATAACGCATTTATGCACTTTCTTATCATCCAGCTGACAGTTCGGAAGCGACTTTTTGATAGCAACACAGACAATATCTCCCACGCTGGCTACAGGACGGGT
>CAYYFT010000079.1:0-7075 GCA_964471015.1 uncultured Pirellulales bacterium
AGGATAATGATTTTCCTGAACGCCTCAGATTGTGTTCTCCATTCGGGTCTGATTGAAACCCCGCTGGCACGCAGCGACGGAAGCTGTATCGCTATCTGCACGACGCCGGCAATGAGAACCGCAACAGCTACGAAAAAGAGCTGCTCTCTGGCCTGTAGTTTAAGCGCCCAGCCAGTCAAGAGGATACTGCTAATGATGAAAATATTGAGTACTATCGGAGCGGCAGCCGGTGTAGCGAAATGTCTGTGCACATTGAGAATCCCAGCCAATATCGCCACTATACAGACCAGCAGCATATACGGGAGCATAATGGAGGTCAGAGACAAAACCAATCTGGTCTCGGTGGTTGAGCTGAAAAATTTATAATAGCTCCAGATACCCACCTGGCCAATCAAAATTATCGCTGCCAACAGGACGAACAAGACGGTTACTACGGTGTTGACCAAGTGTTTTGCCTGCTCACGATTGCTGTGAAGCTCTTCGCTGTATATCGGAATCAAAGAGGCCGAAGCCGCCCCTTCACCAAATAGTCTCCTGGCAAGATTAGGGATTTTGAAGGCGATAGTCCAGGCATCCAGCAGAGCGTTGGCACCGAAAAAATGACTGTATGCCACATCCCGTACGAATCCGAATACTCTGCTGATTGCTGTAAGAGAAGCGATTTGTCTAAAGCCCTTTATCATTTCGTATCTCTCTCGTTTCACGCTTTTCGTGCTACCCCGCCCGTTGGAAATGGGCTGGGTGCTACACTGAAAGGCCGGCACCTTCCGACGTTATTTAATAATCCCACAGAGGTCATACTAACCAACAGGCTCGACCCACCGTAGCTTACCAAGGGTAAAGTCAAGCCTGTGATTGGCATCAGCCCCACTGTCATACTTATATTGACGATAACCTCAACTGCAAACATTGCCACAATACCGACCGCAAGCAATCTGCCAAACGGGTCGGTATTGTGCTCTGCTATCTCCAATCCACAGCTGATGATAATCACATAAAGCCCCAATAAACCCAAGCAGCCCAGAAAGCCCCATTGATGAGCAATGACAGCGAATATGAAGTCGTTATGTCTATGCGCAAGAAAGTTGTATTTGACAAATGGTCCTTGTCGAAAGCCATATCCCTCCATTCCGCCAGAGGCAACCGCAAACTTCGAACGCGTCAAATGATAACCCCAATTGTTCTCCCATTGTTTTGCACTGAATTTTCCGCCAACCAAAATCTCGCCAAGAGTTGGGTATTGTTCCGCCTTTTCCTGAATCCAGCTGTTTTGTAACAGGACGCTGCTTATTCTGGTTCGTTGGTAAGGTTTCATCTCGCGCCACAGCAGGGGACTAACCAGCAAGGCCATTAGAACAATAATCAGCAGGTGTTTAACCTTTGCACCCGCCACGAACAGCATTGTAAACAAAACCGGCATCATCAAAAACACCGTTCCCAAATCCGGTTCGAGCAAAATCAAAACCATCGGCAGCAGTGTCAGAACAAAAGGGCCAATTAGGGCACTGAAGTTGCGATAGTTGCTGCGGTACCTCAGGTACCACGCAAGGGCGAGGATGTAAGCCAGTTTGCAAAATTCTGATGGTTGGACCTGTAGAAAGGTGGTGGTCGTCCCAATTCTCAGCCATCGGCGGGCGTGGTTAATGACAGGAATAAAGGGGAAATCTACCACCCTATCGAGCAGTAAGACGCTCAAAAGCAGCAGCACAAAGGCGTATATCCAGCAGCTTACGGCCCCTAATCGCCGGTAATTGACGAGGTTAGCTGCTATGAAGCCAACCACCCCAATCACAGCGAATATGGCCTGTTTTTCCCAGAGATTGCCCAAATCGCCAGTTTGGCTGGCAGCAGGGTTAATCTGTGCCGGGTAGCCGACTGAATAAATGGCCGCTATGCCTATCATAATCAGGGCTAAAGTGGCCGCCAGCAGTATTAGTCTCACGACCAAGAGCCGGCCTTTTAGGAATTTATACATAACGAGAAAATAACAAAAACCGGCAAAAAAAGCAAAACGAGACATAAAATCACGAGAAAATTATTTTTTCAGCAAAAAATGGCCTTGCGGCGCAGGGTAATCCCCCTAAAACAGGCAAAAAAGGTATATTTACCCAAATTGGCGGTCAAGATACCATATTTACGATTTCACCTGTGTTCTAAAAATTTTTTCTTTTTCTACATTTTTTCCTTGATTTATTCCAAGGCTTATGATATTTTACAATCAACCTTCATGTAGTGAGTAACACACTGCTGTGCCAAGGATGGGCACATATTTTCGCCAACTGGCGAGAAAGGAGGAGTAGAGAGTAGATAAATGTGGCTTTTCTATTCGATTGTTCCTGCCAGCCAAAATGCTATGTTCAAGTGTAAAGTGTTTGTATGGGTATATACTGGGCAAACGTAATTTGGATTAGAGCAGGAGAAAACCAAGATATTGCAGAGTGTGTGGCCCTGCGATAAGAAGAAGAGAAAGGAAGGTGTATTATGAGGAAAATTGTATTGTTTCTTGCGGTGCTGTTTATGACAGTGCCGGCAATAGCGGTGTCAAATGTTAACATCTACTGTGACGAAGACGGTAACAAGGTTACCTTATCGTATGAAGTCACCGACGAAGAACCGAATCTGATTCGGGCGTTCGGTCTGTATATCACCGTTGAGGATGCCAACATCATAAAGGTGGAGGAGCTGGACCCGAATTACAGGATTTATCCTGGTCAAATCAGTATTGAGGACGGTGAGGTTAACGAGTACAAGACGTCTTACGACCCCTGCGATATCGGTGACGCCAATGTTACCATTGAGATGGGTTCACTGTACACTACGGATAGCAATTACGCCGGCGACCCGAACGCGGGCTACAATATGAAGCCGGGTTCGGAAGGTACTCTGCTGGCGTTCTACCTCGATAGTAGCAGTGGTTACACTTACACTGTCTCCGAGGACCCAAACAGAGGCGGCGTTGTAATGGAAGACCCCTATGAAGAGCCGAACGTTATCATGTGCGCTGAACCCCCCACGGACTGTTTGAAAGACAGCGACCCCGGCTATGCGACCTGGGTTGATTTCGGCAAGCCGGACTGCTGGTGCTATCGCAAGCAGTGCCATGGCGATGCCGACGGTCAACTGACCTTCGGGAAACCTGTGATGTTGACTGACTTAAACATCTTGAAGGCCGGATATGGTCTGGCAGATACCGACCTGAAGACCAAATCGTATGGTGGTTATCCTGCAGTTTGTGGTAACTTCGACCATCAAAAGACCTTCGGTAAACAGGTTATGTTAGCGGACTTGAACATCTTGAAAGCGTACTATGGCCTCGCTGATGCTTCGGTACCGTGTTGCGACGCAGACCAAGATTGCATCCTTGATGCCGGTGATGACTACAACTTCTGGACGAACTAAAAGTGTTTGATTTGTTTTGATGTGATGTAAATGATTTTTGAATATAAAAAATGTTGAGGTTTTTGGCTGTTTCTAAGATACCTGTGTGTGGAAGGTATTTGGAGATAGTGAGAATTGAAAGGAGAAGATGATGAGGAAGTTATTAGTTTTAACGTTGGTTCTTGGAATGGCCTCGTTGGCCAATGCAGTTGTTGTGTACGACCTCACGGGTGGAGCTAATACCGCAACAGGCACAATAAATGTCTACGTGGTTGGTGCTACTGCGGATGTCTATCTGGCTCTGGTTATTGAGTCTCCCGGCGTCGTGAGTCCTAATGCATCAGCGGATATGAGTCTTGGTGCTGCAGCTCCCACTATGAGTATGTATGTCCAAGAACAGACCGTTAGTGGTGATTCTGGTGAAACGTGGATGTTTGGGGCTGCACCAGGCGAATCCTATGTAGATGGGATTTGGCTGACGGCCAATTGGACCGGCGCAACCAGTGTGGTTAATATCAAGCTTTACGATACACCTGATGGAGTGACTTTCACCCTCTTAGACACGCAACCGGTTGGTGTTCCTGAGCCGATGACAATTGCGCTGCTCGGGCTTGGCGGATTGCTGCTGAGACGTCGCAGGTAAATACGGAAAGTAAGCGCCTTTTAATGAAGGAGTTAAGATGATGAGAGGTTCGAGAATTATTCTGAGTTGCTTAATCGGCGCTCTGCTCGCAACTGTTGCATCAGCCCAATGGGTACCCCTCACAGGCGATCCAGTCTCGATAGGTTCCCTGCAGGGCGGGCCCTTCATCTTTGGCGACAAAAAGCTTTCGGATATTGGTATGTCCAAGGGCATCGGCGAAGGCGGGGCAATCGCCCCGACCGCCGATTCGTTGTTCGTGCAGGGCGGCTGGGACAACGTGACAGGCGATTACGGCGTGAAGTTTACTCTTTCCTGGAGTGCAATTTCCAACCAGACCGTAAGCGCTTCCTTAAGTTTTAAGGTGTCTATTCTGCCCGGTTACGATGACTATTTCATCAAGGACATTGCGATGTACCTCACCGGCGTCTCGGCCAATGGCACCGGCGGAGTTCACGTCAGTGAAAACGTCTGGGACATTCCCTTTGGTAACGTCATTGCCTCACTGAGCTGCTCCAAGCAGGATAGTGACGGTGGCGCCTACCTGGCGGACTATGCCGAGTTTGCACCCGTGAAGGAAATCTGGATTTACAGCAAGGACATCTCTGTCACCGGCGGCACCAACGGCTCAGCACATATCAGCGAGTTCTACCAGTTCTACAGTCAGATTCCTGAGCCGATGACGATTGCTCTGCTTGGCCTTGGCGGATTGATGCTGAGACGTCGCAGATAAGACCAACCAGCAACCAACAGCTTTAGCTGTTATAGAGGCAAGCCGAAATGGCTTGCCTCTTTTTTTGTTTGCCTTAGATGCAGATTGTGTTATAACTTTTTGGACGCTGATTTCGTAGATTTCGCTGAAATAGATAGTATTATTGATGTTTGAAAAACTAAAGAAACATGGCTTTGTCGCTCCTGCGCAAACAGGAGTCCAGAAAACGTTAATAAAACGACTGGATTCCCGCTTTCGCGGGAATGACATTCTTGCTTTGTTTTTACAGTAACGTTCCTTTTAATATTCAAAGGTCAATAGTAATCTGGCGTCTGATTTATTTTTTATCGCAGGAAAAAGTAAGGAACAGAGACTATGAAGCGGTTAGTGGCGTTGGTCGGATGTGCAGTTTTTTTACTGGTATTGGCAGGCTGTAAACAGCAGGACGAGAGAATGTCAAGTCAACCACAGCTGGAAAGTAAGACTCAGGATGAGGTGTTACATGAAGTTTGGGACGGTGAACCTCAAGATGAGGTGCTCCCTGATTTTTTTGGAGACCAGACCCAAAGGAGTGTGTTCCCGGAATTTCTTGTTGGGACGTGGAAAGCAGACCGATATGACTGGGCGTTTAAGTTCGAACCCGATGGGAGCATCTCTCATTTAGTGCATATGTTGTGGGCGTTGCGCATCGATGTCAAAGAAGGGGGGGTTTATGTAAAAAGTAAGTTTGAGGATAGTTATGCTGTGTTCGTAATAGGGCCTTGTGAGGCAGACTACAATCCAACTACCCGCGAATTGAGCGTAAAAATTATCATGGATTATTATGAAATAAAAACGCCCGTTGGGAGCCTGGAGGGTAGAAGTGAAGATTACTTTCAAGGCCCAGTATCTGAGGATGGCAAGACCTGGAAGGTTGAGTGGCGAAATTACGGCTACCTGGATGGTGCTACTCTGCCCGATATTGACTATATCGATGCAAACCCCGAACCGCTTGTCTTTACCAAACTCGACATCAAATAATTTTAGGTGGTGTCGAGCGCAGCTTAAATTAGTAATCGTAGTAACGGATTCCATCTTTATCTGTGCGGGCCAGTTCAGTTTGATTGTTTCGGTTGCGGGTTCATACAGCCAGACATCTCGATACGCAATTCTGGAGGCGCCTGATAGCAAAGCACTTTGAAAGAATCTATATTATGGGGTTATTCATAGCAAAAGATACAAGTTTTTGTTATAAGGTGGTATCTTCTTAATTGGTATAAGTAGACGGATTTTACGTTGCCAGTTTATAAAAGTTTAATGTTTTCCCGGAGAGATTCTGTGAAGGCGATTGTGTTGACCGGTATCCGGCAGATGGAGATGGCAAATGTGCCGGAGCCGAGTATAAAAAAAGATGATGATGTTTTACTGAAAGTCGAAGCGGTTGGCGTCTGCGGCTCCGATGTGCACTACTACGAGACCGGTAGAATCGGCTCACAAATTGCTGAGTATCCCTTTATAGTCGGCCATGAATGTGCTGCGACGGTTAAAGCTGTCGGCAGTGCGGTTACTCGCGTCAAGGTCGGTGATGGTGTTGTCATCGAGCCGGCAATAGCTTGCAACAATTGCGACCAATGCAAAAGGGGGAGAAAAAATACCTGCCGAAACCTAAAATTTCTTGGCTGCCCGGGCCAAACAAACGGTTGTTTGTGTGAATATATCGTTATGCCTGAGGATTGTTGCTTTCCCATCGGTGACAAAATCACCTTTGCCCAAGGAGTATTGTGTGAGCCGTTGGCTATAGGTGTATATGCTGTTAAGCGAGCTTGCCTGTCAGAAAACGCAGATATAGCGATTCTCGGCTCAGGCCCAATCGGCTTAAGCTGTTTGATTAGTGCCAGAGTTGAAAATGTAAATGCCTGTTACGTGACCGAAAAAATCGAGGAACGTGTCGAAGTGGCAAAAAAGAGTGGCGCTACCTGGGTTGGGAATCCGAATAAAGAAGATATAGTCAGTGAAATCTTGAAGCGGCAGCCTATTGGAATGGATGTTGTCTTTGAATGTGCAGGTCAACAGGAAACAATCGACCAAGCGGTCGAGCTACTCAAACCGGGCGGTAAACTAATGCTTGTCGGGATTCCACGTCTTGAAAGAATCTCTTTAGTTATTGATAAAATCCGCAGGAAAGAAGTCACTATTGTGAACGTTCGCAGGCAAAACAACTGTACACAGACGGCGATTGATTTAATAGCCGCCGGTAAAGCAGACGTTGATTTTATGATAACCCATAGATTCAAACTCGAACAAACCCAGAATGCCTTTGATATGGTTGCCGGGTATCGTGACGGCGTAGTCAAGGCACTAATTGA
>CAYYFT010000080.1:0-7001 GCA_964471015.1 uncultured Pirellulales bacterium
ATTAAATTATACCAGATTGGTATCGACAAATTCTTAGGCAATTGTCTGATTAAGCGACTGGAAGGCAAGCGGTTCAAAAACATCAACGAACTTCGGGCGGCGCTGTTACCGGAGGTCGGCACAGGGACAGGCAAATGGATAGACCTGGCCGGTTTGTTTGCTCCCGAGGAGAACGTTCAAAAATTGCTCAGTGATATTGAAAACGGCAGCATCGATACACTGGAGCAGATAAGAGAAGCTTTCCAGTCAATACACGATGACTATCCTAAGTATGAGTGGGCCTGGGCGGCAGGTGTGCTGCAGCAATGGCTTGGGAGAACTATCGACAAAATAACAGCAGACGATATTGTTAAACTGACGACAAAATGGAAGGAAGCGGTGGTGGGACTTGACCGCAAACTTTATGCCGATGCCAAAAAGGAGTTTGCCGACATCGCACAAATCGGATACGGCATCGACGGTGATGAACAAACAAAACACGGTGATTTTGCACAGGTCAGAGGTGTGTTTGAAAAAGATGGTTTCGTTTCTGAAATCGAGAAACACATAGCTGAAAAAACTAAGCTTGGTGATGAACTTATCAGTCGAATGGAAAAACTCCGTTAATTAATTATATTTAAATAAGGAACAGTTTATGAGAATCATTATTGAGCCGGATTACAACAGAGTATCTAAATGGACAGCTAATTACGTTGCCAGAAGAATCAAAGACTTCGGCCCGACGGGCTCCAAACCGTTTGTTCTGGGCCTTCCAACCGGTTCTTCACCGCTTGGGATGTACAAAGAGCTGATTGGGTTGAATAAAAAGGGCGTTGTTTCCTTTAAAAATGTGATAACCTTCAATATGGACGAATACGTCAATCTGCCCGAGGACCATCCCGAAAGCTATTATTCGTTTATGTGGAACAACTTTTTCAGCCACATAGACATTACGAAGGAAAACGTCAATATTCTCAACGGCAACGCAAAAGACCTGCAGGCCGAGTGTGAGAATTACGAAAAGAAGATAAAGGCCTCTGGCGGCATTGATTTGTTTATCGGCGGCATAGGTCCTGATGGCCACGTTGCGTTTAACGAGCCCGGCTCTTCGTTGTCGTCCCTGACCAGAGTAAAAACACTTGCCTATGATACAATCGTAGCTAATTCGAGGTTTTTTGACAACGACATCAACAAAGTTCCCAGGACTGCTTTAACGGTAGGGGTTAAAACAGTTATAGATGCGCGGGAGGTATTAATCATTGTCAACGGGTCTAACAAGGCCCGCGCCTTGCAAAAGGTGGTTGAAGAAGGCGTCAACCATATGTGGACGGCCAGCGCCCTCCAATTACACCCAAGGGGCATCATTGTCTGCGATGATAAGGCTACTGTTGAACTCAAAGTCAGCACGGTCAATTACTTCAAAGATATTGAAGCGAAAAATCTCAACCCCGCTACGCTTCTGAGTTAGTCGTTAGTCACTGGTAGGGGGCAGACCTGTGTGTCTGCCCAAACCTGCTCTCTGGGGCGGCCTCCGGAAGCACTGCCGCAGGATTTGTTGACAAGGCAATCCTCACATGAATTTTCTTCGCTTGAATGCCTTTACGTCGCTACTTGATAAATCAAACCACTCCCCACCTTTTCTTCTATTTTCAAATCTTTTATGCCAGTAGGCCTCTATTCCAATTGGATCGTCCGTTTTGATCTTATGTATTGTTTTTAACTCCTCTGGAAGTTTAATTCCTATTTCATAGTTTCGTTTTTCAACATAATCGCTTCTACCTATTTTATAATAGCGTCCTGATTTCATTAAGTAAACGTAACCGACTTGAAAATCACCTTCCTTAGAATCAACCTCGTTTTCCTTTTCTGTAGGAGTACAAGCTTCTTTACAAATTTCAATAATGTCTTGGTAATCAGCTTTATCTTTACAATAGTTGAGAATCCTTTGAGCCATTTCAGGTTTTTTTCCTAACCGGTTAAATGTACTATCAGCGGGGAATCCTTTTGTGTTATATGCTTTTAATCGGAAATCAGCTGATGTGGGAAATCTTTTTATCTCTCTAATCAAGGAAATGACACGTTCTATCAGCCAGCTTTTATCATAGGCCGATGTTAGTTTGTTCGGCTCATACCCAGCTTCTTTAATGGCTTCACTCCATCTGGCCCAGTATTTTCCATGCCAATCTGAGTATTTTATCCCTGTCTCGCTGGCAAATTTTCTGTGTCCCAATGGAGTTCTATTATTTTCCTTGGCTGTTCTAATAATTTCGTCAATGATGTGCTTTTTATCCATAGTCCTTTTCGACTCTTAACATATTATTAGCTCCCATCGTTCCGTCTCATCTTGCTTGTTTTATAGTCAATCACCGCATTGCCGTCAAGCCCAAAAAACTGCTTGCCGCGGCGTAGTCGTAGACGAAGCCGGGTCAATCAAAAGTGCACCTACCCGCACACCAAAAATGGCTAATTTCTAAAAATTTTTACTCCTTTTCTCACATCGATTTACGAGAATCGGCAATTGCAAATCATGAACTTTTTCGAATCATTCGCGCATATCCACTCTATTATAGAAGGGGTGCACTTCTGCCCTCAAATCGCCCGTTAGGGCAAGGTCTTGGGGCCGGCAGGCCCGGGTCAGAAACGACTAGGAGTGAATATTCTTGTAGTGGAGTTTATCCGTTTGTAAGGCAGACGGAAACCACAACGAAGATTTTCTATCAACTACGAACTATGAACTACGAACAAACAAAATTATGCAAAACAAACCCAATTTACGAAAAGCCGAAAATGGTTGTAACCTTAGTAATAACAATGACTAATAACAACGAACAACGAACTATGAACTATTCAAAACAAACCCAATCAAACCCAATCTTAAAAGGTCAGATTATCGTGCCGCCGGCGATGATATTGTCACCGCTGTCATAAAGCACAAGCTTTTGGCCTGGGCACGGTGCGAATTGAGGCTCATCAAACTCAACCATCATCTCCATTTCATTCACCTCGATAACCTTGCAAGGCCTTGGGGCACCATAGGAACGAATCTTGCCATAGACCTGTTTATCCGTAACCAGCTCTTCCGGTATAAGGACATTTATCTGATTTGCCCTGATAGCGCGGAAACTTACTTCGTCCTTGGCGCCCAGTGCGATGGTGTTTTTTTTGGCATCTATTTTGCCCACGTAAAGCGGCTTGCCGCCGGCAAAACCGATACCGCTTCTCTGGCCGAGCGTATAATTTGCAATTCCTTTATGTTCGGCTATTTTGTTGCCCTGCATATCTATTACGTCGCCGGGCTGATTAAGTGAGGCCTCGGTCAAGACCGCGCGATAGTCTCCTTCGCCGGCAAAACATAATTCCATACTTTCCGATTTTTCAGCAACGGGCAGATTCACATCGGCCGCAATCGAGCGAACCTGCTCTTTTGTCAACTCGCCCAAAGGCAGGACAAGCTTTGGGAGTCTGTCTGCATTTATGCCGTAGAGAAAATAGCTCTGGTCTTTGGCCTTGTCCTTTGCTCTGCCGAGATACACCCGGTCTCCGGTTTTATAAATTCGGGCATAATGACCTGTAGCGAGATAAGAGATGCCGAATTTTTCCTGTAGAAAATCCCAGAGAAGCGAAAACTTCAGAAAGGTATTACAGTCAACACAGGGGTTTGGAGTTCGGCCGGCGGCGTAAGACTGACGAAACGGTTCTATTATAATCTCTTCGAAGGGCTCGGTAACATCGACGAAATAATGGGGGACAGCCAACTGGTCGCAGACGAAAGCGGCATCGGAGCCGCAACAAGTGCGCTTACTCGCGCTGGGCGAGAGGGGGATTTTCATTGTAATGCCGAGGACGTCCCAGCCCTGTTGTTTGAGCAGGTATGCAGCGGTGCTGCTGTCGACGCCGCCACTCATCAGTACTGCGACTTGCCTGTCAGTTTCCTTTCCGGGTTGCCAAGGGGAAGAACTCGACCTCTGTAATTTGATGTTCCACTTGTCAACTGTCATCTTTTAGCTCGGTTATTGTCGGGTTGGGGCCGCAAAGCGGACAGTCCGGGTTGCGGTCAAAATGCACTTTGCGAAATTCCATTTTTAAGAGGTCATAAGTCAGCAACGTGTTGGTCAACAAATCGCCAAGCTTAAGCAGATATTTTATTGCCTCGGTTGCCTGCAGCGTGCCGATAACGCCCGGCAATACTCCCAACAGGCCTGCCTGTGAAGCCGGGGGCACTGCGTTAGTGGGCGGCGGGGCGTTAAAGATGCAGCGATAGCAGGTTGTCTCGCCCGGCAATACGGTTATTAACTGGCCGTCAAACCTGAGAACGCCGGCGTGCGAAAATGGAATCTTTTCGAAGAAACAAGCGTCGTTGATGAGGAACTTGGCGGGGAAATTGTCGGTAGCGTCAATTACAAAATCGTATTCGGTGATAATTTGCCGTATGTTGTCGGCTTTCACCGCTCGATGGTAAGTTTTAACGGTTACGTCAGGATTTATCGCACGTATTTTGGTTTTAGCTGATTTGACCTTTTTGAGGCCTAAGTCGGCGGTGTGATGAATTATCTGTCTATGAAGATTTGCCAGCTCAACCTTATCGGCATCGACGACGCCAATCGTCCCAACCCCTGCCGCAGCTAAATACAAAGCGGCAGGGGAACCGAGGCCGCCGGCGCCGATAATCAGCACCTTCGATGAAAGCAGCCTCTGCTGGCCGGGTTCACCTACCTGTTCCAACATCAGATGCCGGCTGTATCTTTTAATTTGTTTTTCAGTCAGTCCCACCTTACACCATCTGCGAAACTATCATTATAATTGCTGGAAAAGTTTTTTTCTATGTTTGTTCGGAATTGATGGTATCCGGGCCGAATTGCCAGTTTTCGTCATCGATACGGGTCAAAGTGAATCTGCCGTTGAGGATTCGGCCGGTCAAGGCCAGCTCGATTCGGTCTTGCGCCTGATGCAGAATTTCATATGTGCCGTAATCGGCTATGCGGACGCTGCCACGGCCTTTGTTTACGGGGCCTTCATAAGTGAGGAATTTCATCGGGTGGTCGAAGATTTTTACGGCGCCGGAGGGGTTTTGGGTGAGCTGAAGCGGGGATTTATCAAGGCGATAGGTCTGCAGTCCTAAGGACTCCTTACGGAGGACGCCGTCGGATTCGAGCATTAAATCCCAGTGAACGTCCGGACCTGTCGTATGCTCCTGAATAACGAATCTTTTGTCTTCCTGGCTCATTATGCTCTTATTTTCGCATATTTGATTCGGGACGGGCAAAAATAATTGCTGCCGATGCCCTGATATATTATAATATACCCGAAAGAATTCGAATAAGCCAGGGGAGCAGGCCGGGGATAGACCCGGTGGAAAGCTGAGAAATCGCCGATAGAGCGATGACCCTACGAACCTGAACAGGTTAGGACCTGCGAAGGGAGGCCGATAAAAGTAGTTTGAAGCACTCCTTTTGTAGGAGTGCTTTTTTAGTTCTGGCGGTGTAAAAATGGAAGTGCTGAAAATAAATGGTGTTGAGAAACAGTTTCCAGCAGGGCGGCTGCCTTCGACGGTGACTGAATTGTTAGAGCAGTTGGATATTAAAGCAGCGACAGTAGTGGCTGAAGTTGACGGCCGGATTATTGAAAGCAAAAAGTTCACGGGAACAAAGCTTCACAACGGCCAAAGTGTCGAATTGGTGCGCTTTGTTGGGGGAGGTTGATTAAATGGACAAGTTAGTGATTGCAGATAAAGAGTTCAATTCTCGCCTGCTTGTGGGAACAGGTAAGTTTGCGTCGTGCGAGATTATGGCTGAGGCGCTGGAAAAGTCGGGGACGGAAATTGTTACTGTCGCGCTTCGCAGGGTGGACATCGAAAATAAAAATGACGATATGCTCCGCTCAATCGATATTAAAAAATATCTGCTTCTGCCGAATACCTCCGGGGCGCGGGATGCTGAAGAAGCGGTACGCCTGTCAAAGTTGGCGCGGGCGGCAACGGGGATTAGCTGGGTGAAGCTGGAGGTTACGCCCGACCCGTATTACCTGCTGCCGGACCCGGTGGAGACTCTGAAAGCGGCTGAGATTCTGGTTAAAGACGGATTTACTGTTTTGCCTTATATTAACGCAGACCCAGTACTGGCGAAGAAACTTGAAGATGTCGGGACTGCAACGGTGATGCCGCTTGCCAGTCCTATCGGCTCGAAGCAGGGGCTAAGAGCACGTGAGGCATTAGAGATTATAATTGAGCAGGCGAACGTACCTGTTGTAGTTGATGCAGGTCTGGGCTTGCCGTCACATGCAGCAGATGCAATGGAGATTGGTGCCGATGCGGTTCTGGTCAATACGGCAATCGCAACGGCGGCTGAGCCGAACCAGATGGCCGTGGCTTTTAAGCTTGCGGTTGAAGCGGGGCGAAAAGCGTATAAAGCGGGCGCAGCCGCCGCCGGAAAACGGGCAAGCGCTTCGAGTCCACTAACGGGCTTTTTAAGAGACACTCAAGAAGAAAAATGATTAGCACGCAAAAATATCCCAGAGACGACATAAAAACGATACTGACTAAAAAAGGCCTCGACGGTAATGACAAACTCTGGCAAAAGCAGCTCAATGAAGTCAACGGCCGCGACGTTGAGCGGGCTTTGGGCAGCCCTGCCGGCAGTTACAGTCTGGAGAAGCTATTTGCGCTTATCTCGCCAGCAGCCGAAGATTACCTTGAAGAGATGGCGCAGTCGGCTCGGCAGCTTACCATACAAAGGTTTGGTAGAACAATCCGGCTTTATGCCCCTCTGTATCTGTCTAATTACTGCATAAATAGTTGCCGATACTGCGGCTTCAACAAAGAAAACAAATCTGAGCGGAGAAGATTAACCATTGAACAGGCGGTCAACGAAGCCGACTTTATTGCTTCCGAGGGCTTCAGGGACATACTACTTGTCAGTAGTGAGGACAGGAAATTCATCAGCATCGATTATCTTTCGGAGCTTGCTAAGAAACTGAGAAGTAAATTCAGCTCCATCTCAATAGAAGTATATCAGATGAGCAGTGCC